>QHXG01000449.1 GCA_003222845.1 Acidobacteriota bacterium
CAGCAGAGATTTCGCCGCGAGGCCCGCGCCGCCGGCCACATGCAACATCCGAATGCGGTTACGGTAACTGACTTCGGTGCGACTGGCGACGGCTATCTTTACATCGTAATGGAGTTGCTCGAAGGCCAAACGCTGCGCGAGCTGCTGGCGCGGGAAGGGCCCCTCGATCCGGCGCGCGCTGTTTCGATCATACTGCAAGCCTCCGCGGCTGTGGGCGCTGCCCACGATGGCAGGCTGATTCATCGCGATCTGAAACCGGCAAACATCTTCATCGAGCAACGGCCGAATGTGCCGGCAGTAGTAAAGGTGCTGGATTTTGGCGTCGCGAAGTTCATGGTGGAAGAACATGAAGATGACGATTACAACACCTTGACTCAAGTCGGCGCGATCATTGGCACGCCGCGATATATGTCTCCGGAGCAATGCACCGGCGTGGCGCCGTTAACTCCGGCATCGGACGTTTACAGCTGTGGAGTGATTCTCTACGAGATGCTGGCCGGTGTTGTGCCATTCAGTGCTGAAACGCCGCTGGCTTTGGCCATGAAACAGGTCACCGAGTTGCCGCGGCCGCTTCATGAAATTGTGCCCAACATTCCCGAGGAACTCGAATCCGTGGTCAATCATGCTTTAGCAAAGAACCCTGCGGACCGGCCACCAAATGCCAACGAATTTCGACGAGAGTTGCACGCGGTAGCCGAAGAATTGGGCCTGGAGCATGCGGACAGCGCGGTTTCGGCAACCTGGGAAACGCTACGGAACGTGGGCACCGAGAGTCCATCGGGAAGACTGGTCATCGATCTTGCCACTCTGCGGCAGGTGCAAGCGGCGAACACAAGCGAGACTGGAACATTAGTGACTGGAGCAGCAGGACCAGCCTTGGCTGCAAACGTGAATACCGCAGAACCCAATCCCGGACGCCCTCAATTTGATCGAGTGAGTGTGCCGCTGGAGAACGAAACGGCCGGTCGTGTCTCGCTCAAATCGCGAATAGCAGTAGCCGCGATGATTGCTCTGATTGCAATGCTGGCCTCGCTGGCGTTGACCTTGCGCTTGGGGGAAAGCGGTACCGTGCGCAACGCGAATCAGGCGGCTAATGCCAACGTCGCGAGCACAGCTTCGCCTAGTCCGGAAGCGTCGGCTTCACCGTCGCCGGTTCCGACTCCGAATAAAGAGAGGAAGCCTGAGCGGAAGAAAGAAGAGAAGCCGTCGAAGGTCAGATCCATCGTGAACAAGTTGAAGAGGATCTTCAAAAGGTAGCTCGGACCGGTCACTCCCGCTTTTATTACACCATTCCTAACGGTAACGCCAGAAACTTCTTGACACTTCAGAAGTCAAAGAATTAGTCTTTTGAACCTAATCGAAGGAAAAGAGGCGGAACCCTCGATGCGAGTTACGGGAAACGCATCGGCGCTTAGTATCCATCGCGCGTTAAGGATTCCGCCCGACAGTTTCCCTCCCGGCACTTCGCGACTCAGAGAGCGCACAAATGAACACTGGCAAAGGATCAAGTTCAACCGCAGTTGCTCCGGCGACCTACTCTTTTGGTGAGAATCCCGAACAGGCGATGAGCAGCCAGGCGATGGCATTAGTGGCCCTGAGCCACACGACCGTCGAACATCAGCTCTACTCGGTGATGCTGGAGGAAATCGCAACCGTGGGGACGCGCGTCGCCTCGTTCACAACGCGCCGGTTGATGAGCCTCACGGGTATTAATGGTTACAGCAGTGTGCGTCGCGGTTTGATCGGGCTGGCGAATAAACTGAGCATCGAGCGCCAGAAGGTCGCGGGACATAATGGCAGTCATCGACCCCTAATCGTCTATCTGGTATTCACACCGGAAGAGATTTTGGCCCGGCGTCGCGCCATGGGCTTACCTGCTTACCCAAAAGGAGTGGAAAACGAACACGGATTAGCGGCGTTTGCAGGTCCCGTGAAACGAATCGTCAATCTTGGCAGTTTGAGTCGTCGCGAAGCGCAGGTAGCGCTGTGTTGTGCGCAAGGATTAACCAATGCCGAAATCGGAGCCAGACTGCAAGTCAGCGAACAGACAATTAAGTTCCACTTGCGAAATATCTTCGTTAAGTTTGGAGTGAAGCGGCGCGCCGAATTAGTTTCGCGCCTGTTTCGCGATCGCGGTAGTAGCATAGACTTGAGTCTGTGAATTGTGGGCCAGGATTCACAGACTAAAGTCTATGCTACGTTTGAAAATCGGAACCTGCCTCGCTGAAGAGGTTTCCCTTCGGGGTCGCGGCATGTCTTCGCGAATTAAGTTTCGAGAAGAGCATACCTGAAGGCAAGTTGTGTCCATTGTCGATCCAGTCAGAGCCGCCTGCGGTAGCAGGAGGTTGATCTGAGAATGTCAAAGATTCATCAGCGTCAATGATCAACCGCCCGCTACCGCGAGGCGGTTCTGACACGAAGACGCAAGTTTATCAAACATAAAATGGCTAAGAAAGAAAAGAAGAAGAAGAAAAAGAAAACGGCGCTGGTCGTTTGTCGCGATCGCAAAGAGTTCTGGACCACCCAGAAGCAATTCTGGCAATGGGTGCGGGAAGGCGTAATTGTGAAGACTCAGGATCAGCCGCTCACGGGCGCATTTCGTCGCGAACATGACGAGTTGATGGTGCTGGTCAGTAATACCGTGCTCAATCTCGCCCATCCTAATCACATGCGCGAGGCTCTTCTGTCGCGGCGGATTGGTCTCGCAGGAAAGTGAGTTGAAGCTTATCCAGTGAGTCAAGAAGTTTGTAAGTAATATCCGAGTTCCTTCTCATTCACACCCTGCTTTAGCTGGGTGGCAGGGAGTGATCATTGCCAATTAATTAACCGTTTTAACGGCTTCGACCGCGCTACGAAACCGTTAAAACGGTTGAGTGTGGATGTTCTTTTCGCCCTTCACCCAGCTAAAGCAGGGTGTGAATGAGAGCTATCGACAGATTCTTCGGCACTGAAGCCTATCGGACAGGTTGGCGGAGTGAACAGAATGAAATACGAAGGCATTGATTTCAGACTCATGCTCAGGACGGCCCTCGCTATCGCCGCGCTTAATCTGGCGGCGAGAGCGCAGCCGGCGAATTCAAATCCTGGCCCAAGTCCGCTCCCCTCGGTAGCACAGTCTTCATCACAATTCGGGGATCGCTATCACATCGGACCGGGTGACCTCCTCGACATTCGCATCTACAATCGCCCACAGCTTTCACGTGATGCCGTGCGCGTGGAAGGCAACGGAATGATTCGCATGCCGCTGATCGAGGGTGACATTCAGGCGGCGTGCAAAACCGAAGGCGAGCTGGCGAAAGAGATCAGCGTCCGTTATGCAAGGTTCTATCGCAATCTGCCGGTAGATGTTTTCATCAAGGAGTATCATGCGCGCGAAGTTGCCCTCATCGGCGCGGTCAACGAGCAGGGCCGTTACCAGATGCAGCGGCGCGTGCGTCTGCTCGAATTGTTGACTTACGCGAAAGGGCCATCCGACAAGGCCGGCCAAACGATCAACATCATCCGCAGTCCGCAAGCAGAAATGTGCGAGAGCACTTCCGGTTCTCGCGATCAAGGTGGATTCATCAGCCTCCGTTTGAACGATACTCTTCGCGGAGAAGCGCAGGCGAATCCTTTTGTTCAGGCAGGCGACATCATAACGATTCCCGAAGCCGATCAAGTCTACGTCGTCGGCAACGTTTACAGCCCGAAGGCGCTGCCACTCAAAGAGCCAATCACGGTGTCGCGCGCGATTGCGATGGCGGGCGGGCCATTGCGCGATTCGAAAACGGAGCGCGTGCATATCGTACGGCAAGCTGCTGGTTCCGCGTCGCAATCAGAGTTGTACGTCAACCTGAAGCTGATCGCGCGCAAAGAGGCGGATGATGTCTTGCTGCGACCTAACGACATAGTCGAGGTGCCTGAATCAACCGGGAGAAGTGTAATCAGAAGTTTGCTGGGCGCGGTCGCGCCTGCAGCGGCGCAACTTCCGGTCCGAGTGATTCCATAAAGACCGAGCTTTGATCTTTGTGCTTTGTACTTGGCATTTGTTCTCGTGATTCAAACTCTCTCTCAGAGGTGATTAGCAAATGGAAAGAACAAACTTTGAGAAACTCGACGTTTACAAATTGTCCGAGGCGCTTGCCGACGATATTTGGAATGTTGTAGCTAAATGGGAATACTTCGCCAAAGATACAGTTGGCAAACAGATTGTTAGAGCCGCTGATAGCGTCGAGGCGAACATTGCAGAAGGCAGCGGTCGCGGGAGCCATCAAGACAATCGCCGCTTTGTTCGGATGGCGCGTGGTTCCTTATATGAGACGATTCACTGGTTACGTCGGGCTTACAAAAGAGAGCTCCTTTCTAAGCAGCAAACCCAAAACATAAGAGCAATCATCAGCGAGCTTTCGCCAAAGCTAAATGCTTACGTACGGTCGATCCAGGAACGCATGGGCACGAGCTAAGCACAAAGTACAAAGTACAAAGTACTAACCAAGAATGAACCAGGCAACCAAACTCGTTAAGCGTGAA
>QHXG01000450.1 GCA_003222845.1 Acidobacteriota bacterium
ACGGCTGCGCTCTCTTCCGACGGACTCCCTCGGCGTATGGCTTCCGCTCTCTTGTTAACCAACTCACTCTTGGTCACTCCACACGCGCCAGATGAACTCGCCACCACGTCCGACTCTTTGTACATGACGTAGTCCGAGCCACTCGCCTCATTTGAATAGTTCCGCGCTGGCTCGACAAAGTAGCGTTCGGCCGGCGTGATGATCAGTCCTTCAATTCCGCCGTCATCAATCGTGAAACGTGCCGCGCCTACCTGTGCCAGCTTCTCGCCTTTCTCCGTCCCTTGCGCCGTCCCTTTGAACGTGCGCACCGGTCCCGTGTTGATTGGATGGCCCACACCACCAGCGCCGAACTCTTCCGCCCGGTAACCTGCTGCTCGCATGTCATGCGGAGTGAGTTCGAGTTCAAAGCTCATATCCGCAGTTGCGAGCGACAGGCGGCCGGTCTGCTGCACCTGCGCCGCCGCCTGTGCCGCGTCGAGTTTCAGCGTCTGGTGCTGAAGGAAATGGCTCGCAAGTTCCTGCTCTAATCTGCCGTTATGACTGGACACGGAAGGTATGATGAAGAAGCAAACGAGGAGCGAGACAGAGATCAGCACACAAGTTGTTAAGCTAAGGAGCTTGGGGGACCGGACCTTGCGCAACATGAGACTTTTCCTGTCAGACCAACATATGCAAGCTATGCTCACATACCTGGGGTGATATCTTTGGACGCTGCAAAGCTTGCGCCCCATCTAAGAAATACGCAAGCTAAAATGCATCGGATTTGTCACTGCGCCAATGCTCATTTTTTAGAATCCTTTGGTTTCTCTTAGACAGGTCGCTGACGCTAAGAAGTCCACCACTAGAGTCATTTGTCCGCAATATCCGCACTATTCTTCGAGGTTGAACGGCCTGGCTCCCCGCCGACCAAAAACGGTCTGGTTTCCAGCTTCGTCAACTGCGCGGTCCGATCGAGCGGCTTGGAGAGCCAAGCTTCTCCCATAGTTTTATGGGTGCCAACCAAAACGGGCTGAGGACGAGGACTGAAGCCGGTATCCGCGCGGGGCTGGCGCAGTGGTCGAATGTTGCCGTTTGACCACATCCGTTCCCTAAAAACCGCGACCTCCCGTATGAGCGTTAACACGTCGCGCCGCCTCACCCTGCTTCGCTGTCCCTTCATGACCTTTTACAAAAACACAGTACAAACGGGCTTCGCAGACAGCGTGCTCGCTCACAGAACGGTGATCGAACTCTGGCACATTCCTTGTGAGCGACCTTACCTTGTGAGCAGCTTCACGACGACCGCGAAAGTCGAAATCAAAATCCGGCGTTGACGAACATAGGATGAGGATATGCAAACAAAATCTGAAAACAAACTAGCGGTAGCTGTTATTGAAGATCTGTACGAACTGAGCCAAGTCACACAAATTCTTCGTTGTAGTCGAAAAACGATCCGCGTTCTTTCTGATGAAGAAATTGCATAGATATCCGAGGCCCGCTCTACCAAAGCTGAATGGGCCGAGGCTCTATTCTTTTTCCAACTTGACTTAATAACTGGCGGGCGCATGGCAGAACTCTTACGCATGCGCTGGGAAGAGTCTGACGTTCGCTTTGGAACCGTGAAGCTCTATTCTTCGAAGACGAAGAAATGGCGAACTATCAAAGCGCCGTCTGCGGTGATTCTCATAGCAAACCGAAAAGCGGCGGGCCAGGGTGGCCCCATTCGGGTACTCACACACCCGGATCACTGGTATCGCGACATCCTGGGGCAAGCTTCCGAAAGTGTTGGAATTCGTTATGGCCAGAGAGTGCCAGGCGGATGGACAACTCACGATCTTCGCCACACCTGCTTAACGAATCTCGCTATGGCTGGGGTACCAATAAATGGGATTAAGGAATACGCTGGCCACGCCTCGATAGTGGAGACACAAAAATATCTGAAATTCATGCCTCAATCGATTGACCTGGCTGCAAGCGTCTCCACGCGACTGGCCGCCCTTGCTAACGTCGATAATGGCTCCGATAACGGCAAACAAAAGAAAGGCCCTGGAAAAGCCAGGTCAGCATCCAGAGCCAAAACTATGTGACTCAGTTGTGACAGGCGATGCCGACTCAATGAGCTAAAGCCTTTCTTTACAACAACTACATTACTAAAATTGGCTCCGCAGGTAGGACTCGAACCTACAACCCTTCGGTTAACAGCCGAATGCTCTGCCATTGAGCTACTGCGGAAAAAGTGGCGATTGCATAGTGCGCGAATCCGCGCCTAGCAGGAACGATTTTTATAACAAACCACTGCGGGCATGGTCAAGGTGAGCTACTCTTCTTAATTCAACTCCACAGAATTAAATGCGTCAAAGCTAAAAATCTGATTACTCTTTTCCTCTCCCTGGAGATTCGAGCGATCCGCGAACCGTTCCAGCGATAGACGTCAGTTGTAAAGTAGCTTGGACAGCAGTGGGCAACCAAATAAATAACAGATTCAATATAGTCGTGGTATTAGCCGCTTCGCCGTTTTTGAGTAGTCGAGATACTCAGCACCGAAAGCCGCTTCGAGAGCCCGCTCCTCAACCCGCATACGATATAACGCCGCCACAAAGTACGGTATCGAACTGAAACCCAGGCTGAACCAATTGGAGAAGGATAGACCTAATCCCAGATGGGCCAACAGCGCTCCCGCGTACGCCGGATGCCGAAGGTGTCTGTACAATCCCGTTCGAATAAGTCGATGGTCATTCTTGATCAGCACGGTGCTCGTGAAATATTTGCCCAGGGTCCGGACGGCCGTCGCTCGGATGATGATTCCGACCACTAACAATGTAAGGCCAAATGAACCGATGATATTAGTCGCGCTTTGGATGCGCCCAATGCTGGTGAAGCCGAGAAACATTCCGATCGGCTCGATCAGGTTGGCGGCATCCCAAAGCTTCGCCGAGTGACGGTCCCAATCTTTAGCCGGCTTGATTCGATGACGACGCAAATAAGGGTATTCGAAGAGGAGCCATAATAATCGAATTACGATTGCAAGAATCGGAATCGTCATAAGAGCTCAGTCTGATTTATCCATTCAGTAGCTAATGTCCAGCTATGACATCAGTCGAACGACATGCAGGCGCGGCTTGATTTATGGGCGATTCTTCATTTTGAGGTGCGCTCGTGGTAGACCGGCTCAAACGCGCGGGTAGTGTGCTCGGTCACGCTGGGCATGGATTCTGGCAACGCTCGCGCCTGGGCTGCGTCAAGCTCTCTTGTTGCTTGCCCCTTCAACAGCGCCGTATCGCCTGCTTCTTCAGGGCCATGCTTGCGACGAAATAACAGCCGAAGGCACACGCCTTCGATCAAAAGCATTATCAGAAAGCTCAGGAGGGTGAAAGCGAAAATCTGCCCTACGTTTAAGCCGAGCACGGCTTTCATTACTCCCATTAGCACCGTGATAGCTCCAAGGCCGAAGACGAAGACCACCACCATTGCAGATACGAGCATTTCAGGTTTCGCTTCTGACGATTTGATGCGGGTGTCGCCTTTCACCCCATTCAACTTTGCGCCACAATAATTGCAGTAGCTCAAGCCCTGCGCAACAGCCACGCCGCAAGATGAGCAATACATCCTCTTTTACCTCCTCAAGGCCATTACGATACCGAATCCTGCTAAGTTCGACAGTGATTTCTCAGCAAAGGGCCAGTTCCCACCGTCAGAGTTGACCCCGGGAGACAAGCATCTGGTATCTCAGGCGGCGCCCACATTCAACCTTCGATTCATACAGCAAGTTGATCTCCGGGCTCCGGTCCAACACGATTTGATATGCGCGCAACAAAGAGTTAGCTGCGTTCAGCGGGAGCGCGAGTCCAGGTTTTTCCATCCGCATACGTGACAGACCAAACGGTTAACTTATAACTCATCAAGACGGACGCACCTGCAACGCCGTTGATAGCGCTGCTGCCAACCAAACCGGTAGTGGTGCGATGCGGATTCAGACTAGAACCAATGGTAATGACACCTTTGCGACCGCCGACGGGTCGATCATAAGTTTCGATACTGCGAATTTCGAATCTGCTAATTGTTACGGTGCCAATGTTTTCCGCCACCCACTGCACCCGGGCCTCCTGCGGACGGTCGCATACGGCATCTGATATTGTGATTCGCAGAGGAACATCAAGTTGTGGTTCGACAGACACGAGACCCTCACGACACGGCGGGCCGAATAACCTCACTGATCGATTGACATGAGGACGAACAAAACGACGCGAACTGATGGTGACGCCGAAAGTGAACGTTAGCAAGCCAACAAAT
>QHXG01000451.1 GCA_003222845.1 Acidobacteriota bacterium
CAATGCCGGGCACCGTGACTGCGGTGGCTTTGGGTCAGTTGGATCGCGGATACGAGATGGATCTAGCAATTGGCGCAGGCAACAAACTCGTCTTGGCGCACGGACGTGATCGGAAGCTATCGCTTGATGACGAAGAGCAACAGAGCGTGTTGCCGGCGCGAACTGAAGCCCGTCCGATCGACGCCTCGATAAAATCATTGGTCATTGGTGACTTTGCCGATGATCATCAGCCGGCAGTTGCTTTGCTAATTCCTGCCACGCGGGGCTAAGCACGCTCACCTCGCCGTTTGCTGTTAGCAGCGCCAGCGCATGCGTGTGTATTGCTGTGAAGTCGCCGATGGCAAGCGCGTTAATCGATGCACCAATCGCTCGTCCTTCGATTTGGGCAGGCAAAACTTTCTCTTGCTGCGCCTTGTCGAGCGATAGTTTGCGGTCGCGGCCGTGAATCAGTTCCAGTTGCTCACCGGCGGCGACAGCCAAATCCATTTCGTAGCTGCCATCCAACTGCCCTAGCGCCAGAGCGGTTACCGCGGCGGGCATCTGTAATACTTCGGCTTGGGCTTTGAGCGCGCCTTCCGGTCCTTCAAAGACCAGCGCTTCCGCTCCGCGCTCAGTGGTGACTCCAACAACCACATCCGTCAAACCATCCGCGCGATTGATCTCGCCCGTAGTCATCGCCGTGACTACGCCCCGCAGCGGAATCTCTTTTGCTGGTTGAAATCCGCCGTGACCATCGCCGGAGAGGAGATAGAGCGCGTTATGGGTTCTGGACGCGACCACCACGTCCCAATGACTATCACTATCAAAATCGGAGCACTGAACACCTGCGCCGGCGAGAGAAACGGCGCGTCGGTGAATGTACCATTGGCTTTGCGCTCCTTCGCCTCCGGAGCGTTTTGGTAGATTGAGTCGACGTTGCCGCGCAACAGCGTGATTATGCCGCGGCCGTTGTATGCGTAGCCGCTAATAAGATCCGGCACGCCGTCTTCATCGAAATCGGCGGAAGCTAGACTGAGCGGCTCAGCCAGATTCCTTTCCAGCGCCTGCCGCAACTCGTCGGGGCCGAGGTAGGATGTCAGCAGATCGTGACCGTCACTCAGGTTGATTGTGGGATTGCCGCGACCGGCGGCATGGATGCTGACAGTCTCGCTCAATCGCGCGAGCTTCGCGGGCGGAGAATTGGATTGCGAACCGCGCGTCTTGGCTTTTATAAAATTGTGAACGAAAAAAGGAATGGAACAAAGAGCTAGAATTGTGATGAAGGCAAGCGTGCGCCCTTTGAGAAAATGGCGCGTTGGAAGTCTTCGCGTCAAATGCTGACGGACCGGGGGATAAGGCATTGCAGTTTTACTCCAAAACCATTCCTTATAAGTGAGCCGGGCCTTCGAAGGATTAGATCGGTTCGGGTCTGGGCATACGATCTACAACACCAGCCGTCGCAGAAACTCAAGGAAACTAAAGCGCCGCGATTATGTCAGAAGTTATGGTTCTTGCCTAGACTCTATGATCCGGTCGCTACCGCTCGCGGTACTGACACGTGAACATGCCTCGCGCTCAACCTTCACCGCCAAGCTGCCATCGCATTGTTGCCCTAGTCTCCTAAGAGTGACGCACCCCAGTGACGTTGGTCCTTAGCATGCTGCACGTGACACGACGTGCAGTTTGCTTTGTCAGCAACGATTAGCACTCGGCCGGATTTTTCGTCTACGCGGCCGTTGTGACAGAGGCCACAAGTTGTGCGCGGCGTGACGAGGTCGGGCGGGTCGAGAGATCGGTGGCAACTGGAACAAGACAGTTGGCCTTGGGCGTTGCCACTAGTGATGCCAGGTACGAGTCGCACGCGCGATTGGTGAATCAGATGGAACTGATGACTGCGCCACGTTTGATCATCCTCTGTCTGCAGGCGCTTAACCGGTATTTTCTTGCGCGCCCACTCTTCGTCGTTGAGCCCTGGCCAGATCCATTTGCCGTTCGCTACCGGATAACCAAATGTGCCGAGGTGAGGGGTGTTGACTGAGCGGCCCTTGTACGTCTGCTTATTGGCGTCGTTATGGCATTCGGTACAGGCACGAAGGGCTGCTTCATCAGCTCGGAATTCCGCGCCCCGATGTTCGGGATGGCAATTCGCGCAGGAGATTCCGGCTTCAATATGGGGTTTGATGATCGTCGCCACGAAGGCATCCGTGCTATGACAGTTGGCACACTGTGCTTCCATACTGCCCCTCAGCGTGTGACACGTCGTGCAGGAATTTGCATTTGCGCGAGCGGCGATAGGAGGCGAAATCGTTAGCTGCTTCTCGGCATGCGATCTCGACAGAGGCGCGGGAGCGTAAGCGTTTGCGTACCAGTAGGCAGTTGCGAGAGCCGGCACGGCGCCGATTATTGCTCCCCAGATAAAAAACGAAACCGGCCAGCGCCGCGCGAGGTCGGTCGTCGAAGTCCAGATCGATTGTGCCTTGCCGGTGCGTCTCTGGCTCAGCGGAAAAAGCGGCGATGGCCGCACCATCTTGCCCGCCTCGCGCATGCGCTTGTCCCAGAAAACATCCAGGGCTTTGCTGGAAGGCAGCCTGGCGGGTCGGATCGCGGCTCGCTTTTTCGGATCAGCCCCTGTTTGTACCGGCGGGGGTTTCATAGTTTCGAAATCCGGACTACTGGCATCAAGCTTATATTGCTCGACGCCGATCTGGAGCGCGACCTCGAGCACCATCCCTTCATCGTTAATGTCAACGTCCACCAGAAAAGGACCGACAGCCAATCTGTCGCCCGCTGCGAGACCTTCATTTCCAACTATGGGCTTGCCATTGAGAGTCACCGGATTAGATGGACGGAGACCAAAGATGTAGTACCTACCATCAACGACTCTGATCCCAGCCTGCACGCGGGAAACCCACGGGTGGTTCAAGAGCAACTCGCACTCGCGCAGTCGTCCGATCAAAAGGCTGTCGGTGAGAATCGTGATGGCATCCTGGACCAGGTCAGTACGGACTATGGTGAATTTGTGTGGCTGCTCCATCGGGTTAAGCGGTTATCGCTTCACGTTAAAAAAGATCACTTGAATGATGTGCGCAATCATCAGAACCAGCATCAGCGAGGTTGAGATAACGTGCGGCGCGATCCACAGCTTCAGACTCTTGTGCAAGTAAATTAGCGCATCCAGCCTACGCAAGGTTACTGCAGTTTCAATTGCGTCCAACAAACGAGTACGCTCGGTGTCGGTGGCCAGCCGCGTGGTCCGGTCCTTGAATAGCTGACGAGATTCGGCGAGCAATGTTTGAAGATTCTTGAGGGGGACGAACTGCCTCAGCAGAAAGCGCTTACTGGAAAATCGCTTGCTTACTCGCTCCTTGATCTCATCCTTGAGCCCGTTCTGGCTCTCATCGACCAACTTTTCGAGTTTCTGACGAAGCTCATTGCGACGGAGCACTAGATCTTCAAGCAGTAGCGGCTCGCCTTCGAGACTCGTCAAAATGCGTGGTGCGATCAAATATGTCGCGAGTCCGACGAGGCCGGAGGCAATCACGAAATCAAACACTACGTAAAGCGAAGTGGTGATCGCTCCGCCAGTGTGCGGGCCGGCGTGCAGCAATAGAACGATGCCTGCGATCGCTCCGATATAGAGGTGCGCGAGCAGCCAATAACGCAGGGCGCCTGCCCGTCTTCGGTAAATCTGTTTTCGCAGGGGATAAGTCATCACCGCCGCAACGCCCACGAGACCAACCAGGCCGGTGAGCCAGCGCATCGTTAACCAGGTGCCGCTGATCGACTGGTTGAAACCGTAGCGCTCCAGGCCGCTGACAACGAGTATTGTCGAGATGAGGATCGCAAAGATTCCGCCGACGTGCCAAAGCTTCGCTGTTGGGTCGCTCTTGTGGATGTTTCTGCCGATGCCGTGAGTTTGATCGCGGAGAATTAGACCGAGCGTACTGCCAGTCTCGGTGAAATATTCCACCGGGTTAACACGTACCAGCGCGCCCGTGGGACAGTTTTCTTCGCACGAGTACGCTTTGCGCGTGGCGCCTGGAGGATTAAGCGGCGTGTCCGCGCAAAGATTACACTTGATGGCTACCATGTCGTCCGCCTGTTGTTCGGACGGCGGAGGTTCCCGCGCCGCGAGACTGAGCAGTCCTTTTATTCTTCTGAATAAATCGGGCTTCGCGACGATTGCAGTTTGGCGAGGCACCATCGTGATCGCGTCGTAAGGGCATTGGGTGGCGCAATCGAAACAGCCGATGCAAGTGGACGGCTCGATATCCACATAACCTCCCGGCCCGCGAAAAATCGCACCCGTTGGACAGCCGGTAAGACATTCGGGATCTTTGCAGTGCATGCAAACCTGCGGTGACAGCACGTGCTGAGTTTTCTTGCCAATCCCAACCGGGCGCTCGATATTGATGCCACGCCGCAGCAGACGCGATTGCCCATGCACCTTATGACAAGCAAGCGAGCAATTGCCGCAGCGCACGCAAAGGTCCATGTCCATCACCAGGAGATTCACACTGTCGACGATCCCTGTGGAGATCTCTTCTTCGGTGGCAGCTAAGACGCGCGGGTCGGCAACTTCCTCGATTGTAGGCGGAAGCTTATCGTCGGCATTGGAAAAGCTTGAGAAGGCGAGAATCACCTGATCGCACAAGGCTGGATCTGAAGATAGCGACTCGATTGGCACCTCGAGCACTTCGGTGCGGGCCATCACCGAGGCGGTATACTTCCAGTTTGAACCGGCTGCTATGCTTTCCAATCCAAGGCAATTCCCAGCGCCGAGAAAATCTGCTCCAATACTCTTGCCCACGCCGACTGCTATTCCTTTTTCGGCAGCGTTGAAAGGAATGCCGCGGATGCGCCGCACCCAACCACTTTTTATCAGGATGATTTTGTCGGCTGGTTTACCTTCCTCGCAAAGCAAATGCGGCTTGCCATAAACCATGAACTTCCCAATTTGCTCAAGGCGATTGACGATCTCCTGGTTGGTCGGCGCGGGAATGGCTCGAGTCAGATCCTCAAGCACTCTCTTGAGACCGTGAGAGCGATACGTGCTGTCAAGCGCCTGTCCAAACTTCGGAAGCTTGCGCAACAGACGTAGCGACGGACGCGTCAATTCCAAAACCGTGGCGGCATCGCCGGCGGGCACGGCGACCGTGGCATTTCGTTCGATCCCTGCGAGCACCGACATTTCGCCGAAGCAGGTTCCCGGCGGGAGCTCTCCGATCATTCGTCGTGAACCATTGGCGTCTGCTACATAGACATCCAAAGAAC
>QHXG01000452.1 GCA_003222845.1 Acidobacteriota bacterium
GCTGGACAGTTTCGGGCTTGCGGCCTTCACTGAAGTTTGGTACACACTCAACTAGATTGCGGATTGCGGATTGCGAATTGCGGATTTGAAAACTGTCAGTCATGAATGACTCCAATATCGCATCAGTCTAAATCTAAGTTCACAAATCCGAAATCCGCAATTCGCAATCCGAAATCAAGACCGTGGCCCTTGATCGTTTCATCAATGAACGCAAGACCGTCTGGCAGAGACTCGAGGAACTGCTCCAGCGTCTCGATCAGATGACGTTGCGTCGCTTGAAGCGCGACGAGGTGCGCGAATTGGGGCGCATCTATCGCCGCACGGCTTCTGATCTCGCAATTGCTCGAGCCGAATCCCGCGACCCACGGCTGATCAATTATCTCAATAGCCTGGTGATTCGCGCTCATGGCCGCATTTATCGCGCCGACGCGCAGGGCGGACGGCGCATTTGGAATTTCTTTGCGCGCGACTTTCCGCAGACGTTCCGCCGTACCTGGCGTTACACCGCGACTACGGCGTTGGTCTTTTTTCTTTTCGGCGCACTCAGTTTCCTTGCGACGCGGCGCGATCCCGATTTCTCGGAGCTGGCAGACGTCAGCCCGGGAATGCGCCACCGAATCGAATCTCGGATTCGCTGGTGGCAAGAGATTAACGACGCCAACCAGATCGAGTCCACGGCCATTTTCACTCACAACATTCGCGTCACCGCCTATGAATTTGCCCTCGGGGCCTTGCTCGGGGTCGGGACCCTTTTTTGGACCGCCTACTTTGGCCTTAACACCGGAGCCATCTTCGCGCTCACCTATCGTGCGGGCTTTGGCAATGACCTCACAGCCTTTGTCGTGGGTCACGGCGTGATTGAACTCTCTTGCTGTTTCATTGCCGGTGGTGGCGGTCTCTTAATCGGCACGGCAATGCTGATGCCGGGAAATCTTTCACGCGCCGATGCTTTGAAAGCACGTGGCATGGAAGCAGTGAGGCTGGCGGTCGGTGCTTCAGTATTGCTGGTCGTGGCCGGAATCATCGAAGGCTTTATATCACCTCAGCCGCTTAGTCCGGTGATTAAGTTCAGTATCGCGGTGATCACTGGGCTCGCACTTTATTCGTATCTGTTACTTGCCGGTCGCGAAGACGGTGCAGTAAGCGGCCCCGATTTACATTCAAATCGATAACCGCGGCAGAGCCGATTCGTTTTCTAGAGCAGTCCGCGCTCCTTCACGCGCAAATAAGTCTCCAACAGCTTCGGTGCCAGCGCAGCCGCCGTCACGTCGAGTGCCAATCCGCCCTGCGACTCTACTAAGCGCAACGCAGCTTCGCGTTGATACATAATCTCTTCGGCGACAGACTGGGTGAAAAGTTCACGCTCATCCTCCGGCATCTCGCGCACCACCGCTTTGAGATCGCGATCCGCGATGGTTACGACTAATGGCAGGTGACGCGGCCGCAAGAGCTTCAGAGAAGTTAGCAGCTCGCGCGAACCTTCTTCATCAACCAAATCGGTGAGCACGACAACCAGCGATCGGCGCCGGCTATTCGCGGCCGCAAACTCGAAAGCGCGCGAATAACTCGGCTCAATCATCTCCGGTTCGATTGCATGCAAAGCTTCCAGCGCCGCGTCCAGATGCTCGGCGCCACGCTTTGGCGGCAGAAAAGCTTTGACGCGACGGCCAAAAACCAAGAGGCCGGCGTTGTCTCCCGCGCGCGCGGCTGCCGACATCAGCGCCAGCGCCGCATGCACGGCCGAGTCGAGTTTCGTTTCGCTTTCGATGCGCGCGGTCATCAAACGTCCGGCATCCAGCATGATCAGAATCGTCTGGTCGCGCTCCATCTGATATTGCCGGGTGACCAGCCGGCCGCGTCGCGCAGTGGCCGTCCAGGATATGTGCCGCATCTCATCGCCACGCACATAGTCGCGCAACGATTCAAACTCGCGTCCTTCGCCGCGCCACTGCGATTTGCGCCGCGCCGCGACGAACGAGCGCGTGCCCAGCGCTCGCAATTCAACCTCGCGCGCGCGCCGCATGTTGGGATAGACCTTGACGGCAACGGGTGCATCGATACGCGTCTGACACCAAACCAATCGCCAACGCGAAAGAAAACGCACTGCGATCGATCCGAATTCGAAGCGTCCGCGTTTGGGCGGCGTCAATTCGTATACGAGTGCCGCGCTCGTCTGCGCCTCAACACCGACACGCGCCTCGCGCGCGCCGGATAGTTTCATCTGCGGCGGATATTCGTCCTTGACGATCAGAGAAATATCGCGGGCGGTGCGGTTAGCTATCTCAATGCGGACTTCGGTTTCGGCGCCGACCGCAAAGCGACCGCCAAAATGCCGCTCAATGCCTACGCGCTTCGGCAATCTGCTATTCCACGCATCGAAAATTGCCGCGCCAATCAAGGCCAGGTCATAAGTAAGCGTCAACCAGCGCAGCATCGGCCGATTCCAAGAGAGGGAGAGTGGAACCAGGCCAATAGCCATTAACGCGTAGAAAAGTTTAGTGAAAACGAAGCGCATTATCTCGGCACTTCGGCGGACTGGAGAATGTCAGTGATCACCGAATCGGGTGTAGCGCCGTCGAGTTCGGCTTCCGCGCGCAGCGTTAGTCGATGGCGCAGCACGGGTCGGGCAATATCGCGCACGTCATCGGGCGTGGAGAAGTCGCGACCGCGAATCGCCGAAAAAGCTTTTGAGCAGAGTAACAGAGCGACAGCGGCCCGCGGGCTGGCGCCATAATGCACCGCCGCATGATCGCGCGTGCGGCGTACGATGTCCACTATATAGCGCTGTACTCCAGGCTCGACTCGCATATTTTGTATCTCGGCGCGACAACGTGGAATCGCATCGACTTCGCTCAGCGGTTGGATATCGACTCGATCGAGGCGACGAGCATTGAAGCCGGCATCCCAGCGAGCTACGACTTGCAGTTCGTCTGCAGCCGCCGGATAGGGAAGTAGAATCTTCAGCAGAAAGCGATCGAGCTGCGCTTCGGGCAAAGGGTAAGTGCCCTCGTACTCGATCGGATTTTCGGTTGCGAGCACACTGAATAGAGGCGACAGCGGATAACGTTCGCCATCTATCGTGACTTGTCGCTCTTCCATCGCTTCCAGAAGCGCTGCCTGAGTCTTTGGCGGCGTGCGATTGATCTCGTCGGCGAGCAGAATGTCCGTGAACACCGGCCCATGTCGCAGGTTGAAAGTTGAGGTGGCCACATTAAAGACATTCGTGCCGGTAATATCGGAAGGCATCAGGTCAGGCGTAAATTGAATGCGGCCAAAACCCGCGTTGATTATGCGCGCCAGGGTCTTAACCGTGAGCGTCTTGGCTGTGCCCGGAACGCCTTCGATCAGCGCGTGTCCTTCGGCGAGCAAAGCGACGAGCACCTGTTCGATTGGCTCGTCCTGGCCAACGATTATTTTGCGCAGTTCGTTCTGGATATGTGCGATTGTCGAGGAGACGTATTCAGGCATGAGAAGGTTATTGGGGCTCAAGAGCTTCGAGACGGCCCTCGTGATCGCGGAGATCAGCCTTTATGTCATACATATCGCTGGACAGGCCACCGAGCTTATGATCAATCTTTCGAACTATCCTCTTGAGGTCCGCCAACTCCACAGCGAACGCTTCCTGCCGCGCTGCGAAGCTGTCCTGTCGCTCTCCGACTTGCCGAACTTCGACTCGAATGGTTTCCAGCGTTTCGCTCAATGGCGTGGTCAACTTGAGAAGTCGCGAATCGACTTTGTCTCGAAACTCTAGGAACTCAGCGCGGTGCGCCTCGAAACGGTCTTCCAATCTTATCAGCCGATCATTCATCGATACTACGAGTTGAAATACATCCTCGATCGTATGGCCGACTTCCTTGGACGCCTCAGGCGAAAGTCGCTTAGTTGTTTCGTCGTTCTCGCTCATGATGGGAAGTTCCTCTTTGCCAGTATACTACGAGTCGAGCGTGTGTCTATGTTCCCGGCTCCAGACTCAAAGACTAGACTTTTCCGCGGCCTGCCTTATGTCACGAGCTCGCGATCCCAATCCAAGCCTATTCTCAATCTGACGCAATCGCTTCGCCATGCGCAGCGCTTCTTTCCCAGTCGTTGGCGCGCCGTTGATCGTCTCTTCACAGTTTCGCATCAGCGTTTCAAGCTGTTGCTGTTTGAGTCCCGATCGCGCCGCCACGCGCGCGGCAATTGCAGCTCGCGGACTGTTGTTGTTCAAACCCGCATACCGCACCAACACACGGCGCACCCGTCCATAAATATTTTCCAGCGCCAGGTCATGTGCGTGAGCGCGCTGTTGCAACTCAGCCATCGAGGCGACAAATTCAAGGCTCGACCTGCGATCTACTTGCGGCAGTGGCAAAGGCCGCCCAAAACGTCGTCCGCGTGACCAGACAATCGCCAACGCAATTAACCCGAACTGACCAAAGAGGGCCAATATGGGCGTGCCTTCGAAATATTGAATCAGCGCGTTGTGAGTGTGAGATGCACTGCGGCCCTGATGAAATTCATCGAACGCGACCAGACCGCCGCCACCGGTAATTAAATTTATCGCCAGCTGAAGATTGTCTGCGCGGCTGATGCCATTGTTGGCAACGATGAACGGATCGGAGAGCAGCACGATGCGGCCCTTGCCGTGTGGATAATCTACCAGTAAACCGCCGCCGTCCGGCTGCCCGAAATTGACAACCGGCGCCGGCGATCCTGGCATCGAGCTCTTCTCAAAGGGTTTGGTGTCGGCCCCCTGGTAATCTTCGGATTCGTAATCGGTTGAATCGTCGGGTGATTCTTCATCTTTTCCACTTCCATGCTCGTTCCCATTCTTGTTTACGTTGCCGCTTTTCGTTTGACTGCTTTTCTTCGTCGTGCTTGATGCGATCGTTATTAACCCGGCAAAGCGCGACGGCAGGATCGTTTCCACGTCGCGCGCCAACGACGTTGGTTGAGAAGGCGACACCGGCTTAACGCCTGAAATCATTTGTTCGAGGTTGTTCGGATCCAGGTCGTATCCAGGGAAACTCGAGGTGTAGCTAGTGACGCTCCACTCGCCCGACACCGGCAACAAAGACCTGTCGGGATGTCGATCGATGACTACCAATCGGCCACCTTTGGATACCCAGCGCAACAATTCTTCGCTCTCCGATTTCGAAAAAGGCACGATCGCTCGACCGACGACCACCACGGTAGCGGGCTTTGGGCCAACGGCGCTCAGGAGCGTGGCCGTCGAGTCGCGCCAGCGCGTGACCTCATAGCCCGATTCACGCAGAAAGTCGAAAAGTGCGCGCGTGCCGGTGGCGCCCGCATTGAATGTGGATCGATCCGGCGACATTTCTGATTCCGCGTTCTCCTCGACCTTGACATATGACGCGGCGTTGAGCGCGATTAGCAACCCAACAACCACGACGACGGTAATGAAGATTAACAGGCGTTGGCGCACTACTTTGTATCCGTTCAGAGCTCGCTGCGATTTTTTCTCTAGCCCAGGCGTTTACGCCTGGGTATACGAGATTCGAATTATTCCTCAGCCTCCTTCCAGGAGGCTTTCAGCATAAGCCTTCAGGGCCATCGTCATCCTCGCATTCAAATCTCTCCAACAAATCAGACAGAGTTCCGCGGCGTTGAATGTTCTTCCTGACGATCTCCTGAAGCCTCCTGAAAGGAGGCTACCTGTGAATTTGATACCACTCTTTCCCAGGCGTAAACACCTGGGCTAGAGAAAAGTAAGCTCTGCCAGAAAACTCACTGCATCTTCAGAGCCTGCAAATAACTACTTCGAAAATCGTACCAGTCAGCTTCTCTGGCTGATACCAAGCCATACCAGTGAAGCTCGAAGGCGTTCGTTAACTTGCGCATCGATGCGTACAGCGATGCTCGTTCGCGTACAGAGCTGAGGTAATCTCGATTCGTCTTATGCTGCGCGAGGCTAATCACTTTGCGATCGGCGAGTTCGCACAAGAATGCGATGTAGGCTTTGCGAATCGCCGCTCGCAGATCGCCACTCCGCGCCAGGCTTTCCGCCTGGGCCAACAAATCAGCCGAGGTTTGATCCGGTTCGAGCCGTTCGCCTAGAACGATTCGGGCCGCACGCTTTTGCTTTTTCTTGCTCCGGCTGCGAAGAAAGCGCGGCGCAAATTTCCAGATCAGAAACGCGATCAACGCCAGGCCAACAAGGATCACAATTAACTGCGCGACTGCCGAAAGAAGACGGGAGCTACCCGGTTGCAAAGGTTTGCTCTTGGGTAACAAACGGAAGAGCCAGCGGAGGAATTGCATCCATAGACGTTCCAGCGCGCTCCCTTCCGAAGCTGTTTTGTTGTACTCAGGGCGGCGCAAAATCTCTGCCAGGCGGCCCTTGTCTTCGTCCTTCTTTACGGCGCCGGATCCTTTGTCAAATTCATCCAGGCGCTCACTCAGCGCCAGCAGGCGCTCGCCGAGGCGCGCGAGCGACTCAGTACGACGCGTGTTGGTCTTAATCTTTTCGTATTCGTCCAGCGCGTCGTGAAACCAGGTGTTGTCCACGGTGATGCTCTGTCCCTTAAGTAGGATCGTATCCTTCGCGGGCAATTGAGCACGCAACCGCGCGAGCGACGCGTTGGCTGACGCTTCATCTTTGGCAAGTTGCAGTTGCTGGATCGCGCGGATCGCTCCCGAGACTTGATGCCGGTAATCCGCCAGAGTAGCCGCGCGCCCGCTAACGACACAGGCAGCGATGACGAATCCAGCAAGAAGGAGACATTTCAACTGCTGGGGAAAGCATTGAAAATTGAAAATTGAAAATTGCAAAATGCAAATTGAATCGGCATCTATTGTCGTGAAGTGGGGCTGTTCAGCAAAATTTACAATTTTCATTTTTCAGAGCCTCTTGCAAAACCCAACGAGGGCAGTGGATTTTTGCAAAAAAGAAAGACAAGTGATGCAACCTGAGTCTGATAGAATGAGGTTTGTTAGAACACATTCGGACAGACAAAGGAGAGCGCATCACCATGTCTTTCTTGGCCGAGACGCTATCACAATTCTGGTTGAGCATACAAGGAAGGTTGTTTCCGTGGCTGGAGGAGGAGCTGGGGGAACTGAGTGAGAAGCAGCGGCAATTGGTTTCGATTTTGGAACTGACCAGGATCGAAAGTTTTATCGCGAGCAGCCGCGGTTGGCCAGGACGACCGGAAAAAGATCGCCGGGCAATTGCGCGGGCGTTCGTGGCCAAAGTGGTCTACAACATGGTGACGACTCGGCAGCTAATTGAGCGCCTGGGAAGCGATCTGACGCTGAGACGATTGTGTGGCTGGGAGCGCCAGAACGATCTTCCCAGTGAAGCCACTTTTTCCCGAGCGTTCGCAGCCTTTGCGAAGAGTAAGTTGGTGGAAGAAGTGCATGCCGCCTTGATTGAGAAATACGAGGCGCCGCGTTTGGTGGGCCACATCGCTCGTGACTCTACTGAGATCG
>QHXG01000453.1:0-2713 GCA_003222845.1 Acidobacteriota bacterium
AGGAAAATTCCTGCTGGCCCTCCTACCTTAACCTTACGGTCCGTTGCCTTGGCGCTTATCATGGCCACCACCCCCGAATCTTATCCTTAAGCGTGTCCATGATGTGAGTTGCTCCCATCGGATCCGTGCCATGACAATGAACCTTAATTAGCGGTACTGGGTTTGATGGCCAGTCGCTAAAAACATTGTCAGCGCCTTGTGGGTAGTCCACTATGACGTGATAGTACAGACCGCTCTTAAAGGGAGTTGGCGTATATGCGTTGAAGCCTTCAGGATGTTCAAGAGTAAGATCATGACCAAATCCATGATCGTAGAGCTTACCTAGAATCGTCCTATAGCTTTGCCCTTTTGGATCTATGTTAGCGCCGCCGAAACGCTGGCCCGGCCTTATAGCGCTGGGGAGGACTGTGCCACCAAGCAGAGACGCGATGTCTTGAATGTCATGAGTAACCGCACCAGGTCTCGACACGCATGGAAATTCTGGATCGGTCGACCCTCCGGATGCAGACCCCTTTACACCTTTAAGAGTTTTCCGCCCTTTGTGTTGCTGTAGAAAATCATTAATCGAACTGATTCCCACAAGTATGCCAAGAACTCGTGTCAGTGTCCTGTGTCCGACAGTCTCAGAGAGGTTGAAAATTATTGGCGGCTTCATAGTGAAAATGCCCACCAGGATTCCGACGGCAGCGCTGATCTTAGGCGGTGCGAGTGCATAGGTCAGCAATAGCCCTGCTTCTATCAGTGCTTTGGCAATGAGACCACCTGCCCAGGGCTGGCCCACCAAACTGAAGGCCATGAAGATCAAGAACGCTGCAACAACTACCGCCGCGACCTTAAGAATTTTTCCAATTACATTGAACACCTTCCCCAAGAAGCTGAAGAATCCCAGACCACTAGGATCGAGGCGATTAATTGGATCATTTGTGCAATACGCGTACAGGTTGAGAGTCTGAGGATTGGCGAGACTGGTAGCATTCATTCCCGCGGGATCGACTTGGGTGAATCGTCCTTGCTGCGAGTCGTAATGGCGATTATTGGCATAGTCCAATTGGGTCGCTCCGCTGCGATCATAGGAGGTGAATCTTCGATTCGTCGCGCCGGTCGTGCCCCCAGCAGGCGGCGATTCATTCAGCGCGGTGCCGAACGGCAGTGTTTGCTGCTCGAAGAAAGTGCCATTTGACGGATCGGTGACCACCCTTGTCCCTAATCGATCGGGGTGATGGAACTGAGTCGCCTCCCCACCACTTCCATTCGGGGTCAGCGTTGAAAGCAAGCGACCACCGAGATAGACATAACTCTTCGACCAAGATGGCGAAGTGGAACTTCCGCTCTCAATGTACTCAACGCTGCCATTGCAGGCGTAGTAAGTGCGCAGTCCGCCTTCATCCGCTATCAACCTTTCATTCGAATCGCCGTAGGTGTACGTGGCGAGCACGGTCACGTTGTCGTCGGCCTTGACCTTCACCAAACGATTCGCTGCGTCGTACTGAAAGCGCTGTGAAGAAGTGCTGCCCGGAATCAAGGCGCGTGTTTGATTGCCCGCCGCATCGTAGGCGAAGCCCGGAGTCGTGACGCGATTTGACGCACTGTCATAAGAAAGCAATGCGTGTCCGTCGCGCGGGATCGAAGATGAAGAGTTCCAGGCAGCTTTTACTCGATCGCGTAGTTCTTGGATATGAACGGCACGCACGGGAGTGGTACCGGCAATCAAATTCGGATCGGTGTAGCTGCCGGTCGCTAAGCCTAACGCGCCGAGGGCCTCGTCCAACTTGGTGCGGAGTTCCTGGACATGTGTGGCCTTGATCGTGGTCACCCCTGCGCTGATCGACTCTGACCACGATGCTGCTCCCAGTCCGGCTCGCGTTCGGAGTTGATTGATCGCGTTACGCAATTCCGTCAGGTGCACGGCCTTAATGATCGTCGCGCCTGCGACCAACGGATCATCGGTGAAAGTTGGCGGGCCGCTCTGTGGTAACGCCGTTGGTACGCGGGCGTCCCCGCCCGCTGTTCCTCGCAAGGTTGGCGGTGAGTCGGAGAGTGACTTGCCGTCGTCGCGAGAGGATGTTGGTAACTCGATGGGATTATTCTTGGCAATAAGATCAGTCGGTAAGTCGACTTTTGGTTCGCTCGGTTGAGTGATGGATGATCCGGTCGCTACCGCTCGCGGTTCTGACACGGCGCGGTTTCGCAAGCTGGCGGAGTGTCCGTTCGATGAAACGCCAGTGCGGTTGCCGTATCGATCATACGAGTAAGTCTGTGTCCAGAGCGATCCTGATTGTCCGCCCGTAGCTTGCACCAATCGTCCTAACGCGTCGTAGCTGTAGCCGCGATCCTTGTTGTGATTCTGGTTATTAAGAATCTTCGTCAATTGGCCGGTGCGTTTGCCGTTAGGTCCAGCGTAGTCGTAAGAGAGATCCAGCAAGGGCGTCCCACCGGTCGGAACAACGGATTTTTCGAATCGCCGAAATGGCTCGTGTCCGACGAAACGGTCTGCAGGCGGTTCAAAGGATCACCGCCATAGTTGTAAACAGTCTTCACTCCGCGTGCGTCCTTGCGCGAAGTCAGGTTCGAGCGATTGTCATAGGCGAATACGTCGCTCCAGGCGCCACCGCTTGACTGATAATTTCCCGCATCGTCGGGGGAGGCGTTCACCTCGGCTAGGCTCAAGTACGTTGTTTGAAAAGTATCTTCCCGGTTCTTTTGTCAATTACAT
>QHXG01000453.1:2792-3542 GCA_003222845.1 Acidobacteriota bacterium
TCAATGACCACCCGCCATGCTTTCTCAAGCTCGCACGCATGAACGGCGTATGTTTCTAGGTCGTCGTGCGGAGCCTGCAGACTCATATCATGTTTGGCAATCGCTATCGCCTCCGCCTCTGTAATAACTGAAGCTCCGTTTTTAGGTTTCTGGTTCGGCTCGCGTGGGCCCTGTGGTATTTCCTGACTCCTGAGGATCTTTCCTGATAGCTTGTCGAGTAGATATTCAGGGCCTCCCCCGTCGTAGATTATTCGCCAGAAGATCTCTTGTTCACAGGCTACAACCTTGAAACGATCCAAGGATGATCCATAGACCTTCACCACTTCCTTGTTTGCGATAGCGACGGCCTCGTCATGAGTAATTCCTCTTACAATTGAAGCCTGTTCCGCCGCTTGGTTCGTGGCGACCGGCTTAATGTCGGGTGGCTTTTGCACACAAGCACTCACTAGGAGACAAGCCCAGCAAGCCCAAGCCCTCATCGGAGTCCGCGCAATTTTCTCCTTAATAGACGCCATTATTTGCAACCCGGCGGAAGATCACTGTTCCAGACTCCACGCTTATAATTTCCGTAGGTGGACATCCTTCCAGCCGAATCCATATGCACTCCAGGAACTCTGTTCCTGATCCACCGCGGAATCTCTTATTCGCACCGACTGGGATTACGTTCGCGATGCACAGCAAACGGCATCGGCAACGAAGTTATCGGCCGATACCGTAACAGCCCACTTTTCCGCCATCGAGACTCCAACG
>QHXG01000453.1:3553-8161 GCA_003222845.1 Acidobacteriota bacterium
AGATCAGGTGATTGCAGCCAAGTCGAGACTACGATTTCTAAGACATAGCGGCCCGGCGGCAGGAATCCTGAATGAGGGTCAGATTTATCACGCACGGGTATGTCTACCTCGGTTTCGGCTACGAAAGACTTTCCCGATTCTAGAATGGCGAACGCTTCACCCGGGCTTGCTGAATCTAGAGACTCCTGTTCAGGTGGAAAAACAATCTCGTTCCGCACGACCTCGACGTAATGTTTCCTAGTCGCTGCCTTGACAGTGCGACTGACGAAATATCGAGAGACAAGGCTGCTTCCCTTATATAGAATGAGCTTGTGGGTCCCTGCGTTCTGATAACGAAGACTCAAATGAATCCGTAAAGATTCTCCTCCATCTCGACAGTATTTCTCCTCAACAATGCTGGTACTCAACTGCAGAGCCGGCTTATTGGCTAACCTCTGCCCATTCACTGTTGCTCCACCTAAACTCTGCCACAACAGCATACAAATCATTGTAAGGATCGTTATGAATGACGTTGAGATTTTCATCATTATTTGAAACAAGCATTGACGACTCTTGCCGTGTTACGGGCGCTCATCGCTGCGTTCCCGCCATCCCATTCATCCTTTCCGTAAATCTTCAGTAAATGCCCCAGTTCATGACCAATAGCTAACGCCGGATTGTCGTATCCGGCAAACAGTCCCCCGTAGGTGTTGATTTGCAAGTTATTGTTACCCACTACTCTCGTCGGCGTTATGAATTCTTTGCCTCGCACCAGAAAAGGTCTTTTGCTGAAAAGGGTTATATTGGCTCTGGCTAGTCTGTTAAGCGCTTTGGCGGCACCACCAAACAGTTTGGCGCAGTCCGCTCTATTCAAAATGCGATCTCGCAGGTCTTCATACGCCTTCTTAAACTGCTCGCGCTGTTCATCCGTGGATCGTCCTCGAATCTTAGGCTCTTGGATTGCCGCGGCAATCTGGCCAGCAGCTAGCGCACCCGCCAACCCTAATGAAACCGCAGTCGCTATGCCTGAGCTCGCAGCCGCACCTGTTCCAATCCAGGCTGCTGCTATCCAATATGTGGGTGCCGTGGCAGCGGCCGCACCCGCTGCTGCGCCGGCGGCTAATCCAGCAGTGGCACCACTTAATCCCGCTCCCGCGCCGTGGGCCAGAGGCGCTGCGCCGCCCACGTGCGAACCTCCGCCCAACGCTCCGAAGATCGAGTTCGGATAATAATGAGCGATGAGAATTATCGCCACCGCAAGGGCGATTTGAAACCATTTGCTGGTAATGATTTTCTTAATCCCATGCCACAGCTTACTGAAGAACCCCAAGCCGCTTGGGTCTGTGTGGTTGATCGGATCATTAGCACAATAGGCGTACAAGTTCAGAGTTTGAGGACTCGCAAGACTAACTGAACTCATTCCGATCGGATCAACTTGGGTGAATCTACCCTGCTGCGGGTCGTAGTGACGATTAACGGCGTAATCGAGTTTCGTCGTGGGGCTGCGATCGTAGGAAGTGAAGCGCCGATTAGTTTCGCCGGTTATTGCGCCAGTCGGAGGTGATTCGTTGAGCGCGGTGCCGAAAGGCAGTGTTTGTTGCTCGAAGAAAGTGCCGTTGGCGGGATTTGTGACGATTCTGGTGCCTAATCGATCAGGATGATGGAACTGAGTGCTCTCGCCATCGAAATTATTCGGCGTCAACGTCGCCAGCAGTCGCCCGCCCAGATAGACGTAGCTCTTGGACCAGGCGGGAAAGATTGAATCGCCGCTCTCCGTGTACTCAGCAATGGTGGCGCCGCCTTCAGCAACATAGTAAGTGCGCACGCCACCTTCATCGGCAATCAACCGCTCATTCAAATCGCCATAGATGTAAGTCGCCAGCTGATTGTTGTTTCCGCATCTGATGACGACCACGCGATTCGCCGCGTCATACGGCAACCTCTCAACCGAACCGCCGATGCGCGCGCTACTTGGAGATTGATCCTCCGCCGAACAACGATCAAATTCATTACAGAAAAAAAGTCTCAAGAATTCCGACTATTGCTAGTGTTGCGTTTCTGAAATTCTTTGACAAAGTCGCTCAATCTTTTTGAGGATTGAGTCAGCAGTAGCAGTCCAGACGAAGGGCGTGGCCTTCGGATTGTATTGCTGAACGTAATTATCGATCTTAGTGATCAGATCTTTGACACTTCTAAAGGTCCCGCGTCGAATGGCGCGCTGAGTAATGAGGTTGAACCAGATCTCGACTTGATTGAGCCACGAGGCGTACGTAGGAGTGTAGTGCACATGATAGCGCGGATGGGCAGCGAGCCAGCGCTGGACGCGTGGGTGTTTATGCGTGGCGTAATTATCAACCACCAGGTGGATATCAAGTTTTCGCGGCACACTCTCGTCCACCTCCTTGAGGAAGGCCAAATACTCCTGATGGCGATGTCGTCGTTTGCAACTGGTCAGCACGCGTCCGCTGGCGACGTCCAAGGCAGCAAACAGCGTGGTGGTGCCGTGACGCACATAATCATGAGTCACGCCCTCGACGTAGCCCAGGCCCATCGGCAACATGGGTTGGGTTCGATCCAGAGCTTGAATCTGAGACTTCTCATCAACGCAGAGAACCATGGCCTTATCCGGCGGATGCAAGTACAGGCCGACAATATCGCGGACCTTTTCAATGAAGAACGGATCGGGAGAGAGCTTGAAATGGCGTTGCCGCTGGGGCTGGAGCCCGAACGCATGCCAAATGCGATGCACCGTCGGTGCCGAGAGTCGGGCATGCCTGGCCATGGTGCGCACCGTCCAATGGGTACCATCTTTCGGTTGGGTGGCTAGAGTCCTACGGACCAAATGGGCCACCTTTTCGTCCGAGACAGAGCGCGGTCGTCCGGGCCGCAACTCATCGTGCAGCCCGCGCAACCCTTGTTTGAGAAAGCGTTGGCGCCACATGGAAACTGACTGCTGGCTGAGATCAAGCTTGTCGGCAATGGCCTTATTTGCCATCCCCTCGGCCGCCAAAAGTACCAGGCGAGCGCGCATCACCAATCCGTGCGGTAACGAGCGCGATTTAGCCACCGCGTTCAACTGCAACCGTTCTTCATCGGCAAGCACCAGCGGTGCTTTTGGTCGTCCAGTAACCATGGGATTCCTCCAGCATACAGGATGATCCCACGATATATGAGGTTACTACCTTATTCAAGTTATTTATGAAACGCAACACTAGTAGTAATTAGAATATGACTGGTTTGCTTAGAACCACCGGAAATTCCGCCGGAACCAGGCTCACCATCTAATGATTACCACTGATTGGAAAATAGTCGCCTTAGGCGGGTAGCTTTTATCACAGTTCGGCTCGGCGTTGAGAACAAATTATGGCGAAAACAAGAAAGCCGTTATCACAGAATCAGGCCTGACCCCGATTTCCAGCGCCATTGTGAGAGCTAGTGAGAGATTTCTTTCGGTCTGGCGCTACCACTCCGATGCGCGGCAAGTCTCTGACTTGCCGGACATGAAGCACTTGATGTTGGGTCTCCGACCCTTATGCTTGGCGGTCAGAGACTGCCATCTGATAGAGGGGGCGCGTTTCGGCAAGTCGAAGACTTGCCGCGCATCGGCGTGGCAGAGCCATATCGCAAAATCGCGGCGCAGTTATTGACGGCGTGAGTTTTGTTGATTGCGTCTTCCGTGGCGTTCGCTCCACCCACGTCGTGGAAGCAAGCGGCTCGATTCTATTCCGCAACGTCAAGATTGAACCGGCAGACAAGGGTCGGAGTTTGAACTCAAGACCGACTTGGCCGTAAAACTCAGTTTGTTTGTCCTGATGCCTTCGGCCATTATGTGGGATAATGAAGCCATGAAACCAGCTGAAGCTCTCACAGAACTCTTTGATCCTGCGCGATACCTTCCAGACGTAATCGGCGAGATTGAGGATCATCAGACAGCTCTTCCCCGGATCGCCAAGGACAGATCGTTGATCGCTGCCATCGAAGAGAAGCTCGAACAGATACCAACGCGACACGACCTGTACCATGCTGATGCGCGGAAGATTGATTTCCTTAAGCCAGAATCAGTAGAGCTGGTCGTGACTTCGCCTCCATACTGGACGCTCAAGGAGTACAACTTCAATGAGGCTCAATTAGGTACGATCTCGAACTACGAGCAATTCCTCGACCAGTTGGATAAGGTTTGGCGGGCTTGCTTCGACGCTCTCGTCCCGGGAGGACGTCTCATTTGCGTCGTTGGCGATGTCTGTCTTTCGCGCCGAAAGAATAAGGGCGAGCACTTAGTCATGCCTTTGCACAGTTCTATTCAGGAGCGATGCCGGGCAATCGGGTTCAATAACCTTGCGCCAATCATTTGGCACAAGATCGCAAATGCGGCTTACGAAGCGACAGGCAATGGCGGTGGCTTCCTCGGAAAACCGTACGAGCCGAACGCTGTAATAAAGAATGACATAGAATTCATCCTCATGGAGCGAAAGCCAGGTGGGTATAGAAGTCCATCACTGGCGACTCGTATCTTGAGTTTGATACCAGCCGATCAGCACAAAGTATGGTTCCAGCAAATCTGGAGTGGCGTTCCCGGCGCGTCAACGAAGGATCAGCCAGCGCCGTATCCGCTCGCACTTGTAGAACGGC
>QHXG01000454.1:0-4284 GCA_003222845.1 Acidobacteriota bacterium
GTCGGGCGCGCGATTATCTGTGCGTATGAAGGTCATCGGAATATTGTCCGCAGATTACGCAGATTTCACAGATAAAGACTAACCACTTTACGTGAGCGAAGAATCGCAAGTGTCCCGGCGTCCATCTATTCCGCTTAGCGCCTATCTGTGTAATCTGCGTCATCTGCGGATGAACTCTTCAATCTATCCTCTCCCCAAACCTCCACCGCTTCCAAACGCAAAGGCTTGCTTCCCAAAAATCTCTCGGCGACGCGGGCAAAGCGCTCCGCTGCATCAGTCACATAAAAGTGGTCCAAATCATCGCACAGGCGACGGTCAAGTGCACCCGTGGCCGGAGTTAATCGTGCCAACTCCTTCTCTTTGAGCAGCGCTTTCACTTCCGCGGCAGTCGCTTCACCAGAATCGATCAGATTGACATCCTTACCGATCGCATCCTGAATGACCCGTCGCAGAATTGGATAATGAGTGCAGCCGAGAACCAGCGTGTCTATGCGCGACTGCAAGTCCTTCAAATAAGTTCCGGCTATCGTTCGCGCAACCTCGTTGTCCACCCAGCCTTCTTCCGCCAACGGTACGAACAAGGAACACGCACGCTCGATTACGATTGCCTTCGGATCAGTTTTGTGGATTGCTGTTGTATACGCACCGCTTTGTACTGTCGATTCGGTGGCGATAACTCCGATCCGTCGCTGGGTACGCGGACGTCTCGTCCGCTGTTCGCCTGATGTCGCACCAACCGCCGCCCGCGCGCCTGGTCCAATCACGCCAACAACCTCAATCTTTAGTGCTTGCCGAATCGCCGGCAGCGCGAGTGCCGAAGCAGTATTACAGGCGACGACCAGCAACTTGATCCCGCGCGCGGCCAGAAACTGAGCGTTCTCGACCGCGTATCTCTCGACGGTCGCCAGCGATTTCGTCCCATAAGGCACGCGCGCAGTGTCGCCCAGATAAACAAAGCGCTCATTCGGCAAATGCTCATGCAGGGCACGATAGACTGTGAGTCCACCTACGCCGCTGTCGAAGATGCCGATGGGAAGCCGGGCGATTTCGGATTGCGGATTTCGGATGGCGGAATTCCTGTCGAGATGTCGAATTGTGTCTTTGCCCGCGTCGCGAATCTTATGACCGTTCGTTGTTCTGGGTCACTTCAAAGCTTACTTGCACATCCGGGCTTGCAACTGCAAGCGTGCCGTAGAGCGGTCAACGCGACTTGAACTTCTCTACCAGACCGTCCGCCTGCTCTCGCGTAACGCCATCCAACAGCAACTTGAGCCGAGCGCCATTGAAAACCATTACATCGGTGCGCACCGGATGCTCGCGATCGATCCAGCCGTCGATTTGCGCGCTGACGGATCGCAAGGGAATCGATTCATCGCGCGCCATCACTTGCAGGAGTTCCACGCCACACGTAGCCACGCCGGCCAGGAATATTTCCGGCGGCGTAACCGCCTCGCCCGGACAGCCGTTCTGCACTGGTCCATCGACCACAAAATGCTGATCGCGCGCGGCGCACAAGACACGCCCAAAGGTGTCGGTGGATCGCGCCTCAACCACGAATCGACGTGTGGACTGTGTGGACATTGTGGACTTTGTGGATTGCGTGGAGATATGCTCGCGCCTTCAAATCCGCATTCCGAAATCCGCAATCCGAAATTCTGAGATGGTGGAGGCGCCGGGAATCGAACCCGGATCCAAAAGCCAACGCCGAAGGACTCTACATGCTTAGCTGCTTCTCTTTTCGTCCGGCCTTGCGACCGGACAAGTTTTGCCCAACGCCGAGTAAGTGAAATAGCAAGACCTCAGCACGAGCTAGTCCGGCTTTGTCTCACCCACCACCACGGACCGAAGCGATGGGCCAGCTCATCTAAGGTGACATCTCCATCCGCGCGCATGAGCAACTTGCGGCGGAGACGCTCGCTAGCTGTTTAGGCCGCGAGAGCTAACTCGTTAGAGTTGGCAATTGTTGTTTCCCTACGCGTTTTAACGAGCTGCATAAGGTAGCCCGGCATGCATCGCGACGGACGTTACGGCTCCTGTCGAAGCCTGTCGCCCCCATTTGCGAAGCAAGATGATTATAAGGGATGCGGCGTGAGATGTCAGGTTGCTTGGCGCTTTGAAGATCATTCTCGTCTCATGAGCGCCAACGCTGCTTGACCCGGATATTTGCCAAACCGAATCAGCTCCTCGCGTTCATGCAGACGCGCGCTGGTATTGAATTGCAGAATGCGAGCAATGCCTTCTCCGACATCGGTTAGCGGTCGAATAACCGCTTGCTCCAAAACAAAATGTTCTGCCCAACGATCCGAGCGCGGATTGAAGAAGCGAGTGAACTCACCCCTTGGTGAGATTGATCCAATGTCGCTTCCTTTGTTGCGGTTGCACAGAGCACACGCATAAGCGAGGTTACCAACGTCAGTCAAACCGCCGTGCTTCAAACTAATAATGTGATCGACTTCGCAGCCGTAGAAGCTATCAGGCTCGCCAACGAGGCAATACTCGCATAGGAAGTTTGCGCGGGCAGCAACGATCTGACGAAGTTCCGGGGTAATCCACCGAGTCATTTGCCAAGATACTCGTGGGCGCGAGCCTTGGCCAACCGCATCAAGTGCTCGATTTGCATGTAGTGGTCCAGCTCCGACTTTTCCTCGTCTGACAATCCTTCAGTTTTTTCTCTAAAGATCAGATCTGCCACTCGCGCCTTTGCTTCCTCGGATGGGCGAAAGGCAATCACGTTCTGCGGACTAGATGACGCAATAAACTCGACTACTTCGTCGTATGCTTTGTTCGGTTGCATTTCTCGTTTACCTGAATTCACGGTCCCCCCGGGAAGTGATATCTTACCTGCGCGTTTTAATGAACTGCATAAGGTAGCCTGACATGCATCGCGAAGGACGTTACGGCCCCTGTCGAAGCCTGTCGCCCCCTTTTGCGAAGCAAGATGATTATAGGGGACGCGAGGCGAGATGTCAGGTTTGGCCGTCCGCCAAATCGAAGCCGGCCCAACTTTCAGAATAATCGCGCAGGCATCGCGCAATGAGCGGTTTAAGCTGCTCATTCCCAAAAGTCTTATGCAGCAAGACAAGAACTTCGATTGCGAGAAAATGCGAAATCCGTAGCGCTTCGCCGACTTTCTGATTAGCAAATTCTTCAGAAGCCCCGAACATCAATTGCTTGCCGTTTGCTTTTTTTGACAAAGAATATAAGTGCAACATCGAAGGATGAGCTGTCTCAGTAGGCCTGTAGTACGCGGCGACAACATATTCAGCAAAGCCCACATCTTTGGCTCTATCCACAAGATTAAGATCAGTCCAGTCGTGTTTTCGTCGAGGACGTTGTCCGGAAGCAGAATATGAGGCGAGAGCATCATCAACTATTTTCTTTTGCTCAGCACTTAATATCTTGCCATTTAACCGCTCGGCCTGGGTTTGGACTCTCTTGACGAACACAAAGAGGTATCGAATAAAATCTTCCGCCTTTTCAGGATGAGCACGAATGTAGCTTGCATTTACCAGACCTTCGAACATAGCTCTTACCAAAGGCATGGCGCCTTCGCCCCTGCGCTGAGAGCAAAGTATTAAGATATCCTCGAATCGATCAGAACATAGCCTACTCAGGCCAAGCACCAAGTAGTCGGGATGACTCGTAATTACCGGAACATTGAAAGCGTTCGAAAATGCATCCGTTAAAGCGCTCACAGATGCCGCAAATTTCGTATACCGCTGCTTGAATTCAGCCAGATTCTTCGAGAGATATTCTAAGTCATTCACGGTTAAATCTTACAAGGTTTAATGTCGCAAATGGAAGAACACCGATCTGCTCTGGAAGTCTCGACACCTGATTTCGCCGACTGCAGAAAACTTACGCGCCGAAAATCAATCAGTAGTCCGTGAAACGAGCGAGCCATTAATTGATTTCATTGGCCTGTGAAGCTGGCGACAGAAGCATGCAATGTGCGCTGATGGATCGACATGACCCACGTCGAGTCCTTAAGCGGTCGCTACCGCGAGCGGTTCTGTAAGCCTTACCTAAAGGATGGGCTTCTGCTTTACTCAACGCGGAAAGGTTTGCCCAAAGGTATCGAGCGCTACGCTAAATCTTGAATAAATCTCTGCATGTAACACATAATGTTCGCATGACAGAGAAGGAAATCGTTCTGGAAACTATTCGCGAGCTGCCGGACAATTGCTCGATTGATGAGATTGCGGATCGCATCGAGTTTCTCGCTGCGGTTCAAAAGGGTCTCGATCAACTCGATAGAGGCGAAGGCATTCCTCACGAAGAAAT
>QHXG01000454.1:4346-5499 GCA_003222845.1 Acidobacteriota bacterium
GATCTTCACGACATCGTCGTCTTCATCTCGCGTGATAACCCGCAGCGCGCGATGGGCTTCGGTTATCGCTTAATTTCCGAAACAGACAAGTTGTAAACATTTCCCGAGATAGGCCGGATGGTTCCCGAATACCAAAATCCGAATCTCCGCGAGATTATCGTTCGGCCATACCGAATCGTCTATCGAGTCAAACATGAGCGCAAGGTCTGTGAGATTGCTCGAGTCTGGCATTCGGCTCGAGGAACGCCGGTGCTGTGAAACGTTCGGCTTATGCAGCCGGAGAGAGCAAGGCATGCTCAGAACGTTCTAACACCTGACACGCTAACTCCCGGCTGACGGAAGGAAAGCACTCCAGGAATTCTTCTAACGAATAATCGTTTTCTAAATATTCGAAAAGCGTTTTCACCGGGACGCGCGTGCCGCGGAACACCGGGGTCCCGCCGAGAATCTCGGGATCAATCGTAATGAGGTCATGCGAATTCATAGAGGCAGTTTAGCCGACGTGAGTCGTATCGTAAACAACGGCCCAGGTTGTTGGGCAATTTGATTTCAAGCCGCATCCAAACGCGCGCGCGATGCTCAAACGCCGGCAGTTCTTCCGGATTGATCGTGTAGCGCAAGAAACAGGTAGTCACAATGTATGAATCGTAGAATCGCAGATCGTAAATCGAGAAGGTGAGGGCGAAGAGCTAAGTGCTTGAGGTTTCAAACGATCAAACGGCGCTGGCAGATTCATTCAACTTTCTTCATTTTGAATACGGTCGATGAATCGTCTTCCAGGTTTTCCAGCTCGGCCTCGGTATTGCTGATGAGTTTCATTCGCATCTCGACTTTGGTTTCTGTGCCCGGTTGCTGACCTCTGCTTTTCACACTGAACTTCAGCGTCGTGCCGTCGAACTGTGGATTAAGCAACTCTGACTCTGTTTTGCCCACCACTTGCGGCTTATTGTTTTTGTTGCGGATCACATAGAAGGCTGCCGTTCCGGAGAGTTTGCCGGCGGCGTCCTTGACCGAAACTTCTACGGCTACCGGATTCTCGGCATCCACGACAGGACTTTCTTCCGAAACCGGGAACTTGCCTTCCCACCTGCCCTTTACTTCGTATCTGGTTCGCGCGTCTTGCCACGCCAGCGAGGTTGGCGAAAGACACGAC
>QHXG01000454.1:5797-6075 GCA_003222845.1 Acidobacteriota bacterium
GCCATCATGGTTGAGATCCGCGATCGCAACTCCGTGCGGAGTATGGCCGACGCGAATCGGAGAGTAGCCGGCCGGAGTGATTCCACTTCGCCCACAGAGGTAAGTCGTCAACGTCCCGTCTTCATAATTTGGCACAACGATGTCGGCGATTCCGTCTCCGTTCAAGTCGCCTGTGGCAAGCGTTCCCGGGTAATGTCCGGTTGAAAATGGCGAGCCCTTTGACAAAGAGAAATTTCCTCTTCCGTCGCCAAATAGCACAGACAGGCCGTTCTTACTCG
>QHXG01000444.1 GCA_003222845.1 Acidobacteriota bacterium
CGTTAAAACGGTTAAGTAAATTCAAAGTGTTGAGTGCAGTCACCCAGCTAAAGCAGGGTGTGAATGAGAAGCGATTGACTCCAACCCTCTGCGCGAAGTACCTAACTACTGTTTCCCGAAACGAAACGACTGGAGCAGCATTGGCAAATCTCCCTTTTCGCCAACGTCGTCAACACTCTTCAATTCCGGAGCCAACGAAGTAGTTAGCATCAAGAGAGTAACGCCGTTATTGCCGCCGTTCGGCGGCGGCAAAAGAACGACCCTACCCCAGACGTTAACATCGCCGTTGACACTGTTTCGGGAAACACTTTCGAAGCGAAACTCATAGCCTTTGTAAACACCCACCTTGGTGTCGCCTTCAGAGATCTTTTTGTACTCGGGAAAGCTCTTCTTAAACTGCGAACTGAGATTTTCGACCAGGGTATGAAACACCGACGCGTCAGCCTCTGCCGATCCAGCCGAAGAGTACCAACCAACCGCAAAATTCTCCTGCGTGAAATCGGGTGGCAAACGACGTTCTACTTTGGCAAAGTTACTCGCGCCAGGTACGCCCGCGTTCGGATCTTTCTTCCAACTGTTTGGATAATAAAACGAGAAGTCGACGTAGTGTTCGGCGAGCTTGCCATCAAGATTCTTCTTCGAGTTTACGAATTGTACGGCATCGGCCGGGGGAGAATAGGGTGGCGGCGCGTTCTCTGTCTTACCAATATCGAAGGGTGTCGTTTGTGGCGTTGGAGTCAATGCGACAGACGGTTGCGGCCGCGGCTCCCGCCGGGTGGTGATGGTTTGCTTGTCCAGCCTCGGCTTAATAACAAGAAAATAGTACGCCGCGCCAACCACGCCAACCCCAAGCACAAGCAGCATACCCAAAATCCCGAGCACCAAAGGAAGTTTTGACTGTTTCGGACGTTGAATCGCCTGGGCCGATCCGGCGATCGCAGGTTGCGGGGCCAGCAAGGGAGCGGACGGCGCGACGGCCCCAGGCGCCGGGATCAACGGTACCGACGGCATCGTCGCAGGACCGGGCGGCAGTGGCGCTGAAGAAGAACTCGGTGGGGTCTGCGGTTCTGACAGCGGCGCTGAAGGCGTTGTCGTAGGACCCGGCGCGAGAGGTGAAGACACTTGCGGAGTCTGTGGCTCTGGAGTTGGCTCGAATGGTGGTGGCGACGGGACTGAAACTGTTGGGCCTGGCGGCAACGACGTCGATGTCGGCGCGGGCGACACTAACTCTTGAGTGTCGCGGCTGCCTGTCCCACGTGCGCCTTCCTGCCAACCTGCGACTGTCTTGAAGGGGTCAGAATCACCAGCGTCAGGGGCTGATTCCTGTTTCGTTTCTTCCGATGGCGCGAGAATCGTCTTGTAAGGATCAAACTGGCCCGTAGTCGATGATGCCAATTCGCGCGATATAGCCCGGGTAGGCGCGTTATCGAGCCCCTCAATCTGCGCTGAGTCGATGCGAACTGTGTCGCCCTGCCCGCTTTCAGCAGTCACCAGGGGTGCGCCATCGTGGGTGCAAAACTTCTGTGTTTCGGTTGAAAAAGTCCGATTACATTTGGGGCAACGTTTCATCGTGATTCTCTCGTGCAGATGGCCGGCTATATTTGACGGCTATGTTCTTCCGCGCGCCGCTGCGATCTTGTTTTGAAGTTCCGTATTATTTGGATCGAGTTGCAATGCTCGCTGATAAGCGCGCAAGGCCTCCTGGGGCCGGCGCGCCTTTAGGTATCCGTCGCCAACGCCGCCAAACCCAAACGTGCCGGCGAGCTGTTTGCGATCAGCGTCAGAAGCCAAAGCGGCCGCCTGCTCGTAAGTCTTGAAAGCGGCATCCAGACGCCCCATGCCGAGATACGATCGGCCCAGAAGATTATGCGTCGCGAAGTTCTTCGGATTTACCTCCACCGCTTTTTTCAAGAAGGGTTCGGCTTCTGCATATTTCTCATAGACCGCAAACCTTCGGCCCAACAGGAAGAGTGCCCCCGGGTTCTGCGAATCCAACTCCAAGGCTCGCCGCAGAACTGGTTCGGATTCGTTCCAATGTTGTTCTGCCTGCAGGCCGTCGGCGATGAGCACCAGAGTTGGCGCATCTTTAGCTTGATCAATAGCGGATTTATACAGCGGATTGGCTTCGCTGTAGCGCTTCATATGAAGAAGCACCCGCGCCAGATGCGCCTTCGCTAAGATGAAATTCGGATCCAGTTGCACTGCGCGACGGAAGGTAGCCTCAGTCTCACTATTAAATATTCCACGCGCAATCATAGCGACGCCGAGCCGATCGAAACCGACAGCGTTGGTCGGCTGCAACTGCGTCGCTCGTCTCGCAAAGGATTCGGCATCGGCGAAACGCTTGGCATTGACGGCGCCGGTGCGAGGCTGCACCAGCGCAAAACTCAGTGCCACCAGCGACTCGGGGCTGTTAGGTGCAAACTCAACCGCCTTGCGATAAGCGTCTTCGGCATCCTCCCAACGCTGCTGATCGACGAACACGTTTCCCAACCCGTAAAAAGCGCGCGAGTCTCGCGGCTTCAGTCTGAGTGCGGCCCGATAAGAACTTTCGGCAGCTGCGAACTTGCGGGCATCGCGAGCATCGTTGCCGTCGGCGATCGCGTCTTGGAACTTTTCCTCTATCTCCGCCGGATTAGCCCGAGGCGTCCTGGGTCCGGATCTTGACGGGTTCGAGCTTCGCTTAGCCTCCGGATTTTTCGGCCGAAAGATTCCCGCGCCGCCGCCCAACTCGCCACCAGTCTCTTGTGCCTGCGCCACGCCCGCCCAAATGAGAATCGAGGCTAACAGCAGAATTAGTAAATCAAAACGAACAAAGCACTTCGGAGCCGATCGAAACATTTTTGAAAACCCTCGCCTTTCTGATGAACGAATTACGCTTAATTCACTCTTGCTCGAACGGAGCTTAGGGCACGACCTTGCGAACTGAGTGTGATTTTGCGGAAATCTGAGTGTGAAAAGCAAGTCGAGAGCGAATGTTCCGTAACCGAAGAGTCCAAGGGAACAAATCCCGATAGATGATCTTGCCGACCTCTGCATGTGAGGAAATCCAAACGCAAGCCTAGTAACGTGGCCGAGAAATCCTTTGAGGAACGGTACGCTCCCCGGGTTCAACCCGTGAGCGTGTCGACCCAGGCGTCAGCGTAAGATTTGGAGCTGGAGGTGGCGCTGTCTGGCCCACGGTGGCGTTGATCGTGGCTGAAGCGGCCGAAGCGCCAGCAGCGTCCGTCGCGATCGTAGTTAAGTTGTAAGTTCCCGGAGGCACATCGTTCCACACAAAAACATAGGGAGCACTCGTCACCTCTCCCAGCTTAATACCATTCGCGAAGAACTCAACCTTCGTGATGGCACCGGGATCGTCAGGGTCAGAGGGCTCGGCGACGATCGCAAAACTGCCTGGCACAGAATCACCGTCGCGGGGCTTCGTAATGCGAAGCACTGGCGCGGGATTATCGGGCTGAACACCAATCCGCGTGCAGTCATACTCTGCCTGCACGCTGTTTGAAAATCCGAGTTCATTCACTGCTCGCACTCTATATTCCACATGTCCGCAAGGCGGAGCACCGGACTGCGGCGCGTAATGAGTGACATTTGCGGCCACGTTGCCCACGACGATCCAACCATTGTCATTCCGCTCAATCTGGAATCCTGCCTCATTGTCCGAGTTATCGTGCCAAACAACCAGGGCGCCACGACCGGCGATGGTCAGCCCGCTGGGAGATGAGGGAGCAGCTTCTTTTGGTGGCAAAACGTAAGCTGCAATTCCGTCCAAACTCATATTCGTGGCTTCGGTCTGATTAATGGTGAGAAAGTAATGAAACATCGCGTCATGGTAAAGGTATAGCGGCAACGTGCCCGTCGTAGTCGCATCGGGGTAGACGTAAAAAGCAATCCCATCAAGCGTCCAGCCGTTCCCGTCATAGACCTTCGATTGTGAATAAAAGAGTTCCGGATTGTTAGGGTCCGACCTGCGGAACCGATAAAACGGCACAGTTCCCGCTGCCTGGTTCGGATAGGCAAAAAAAGCATTTTTCTTATCCGGGAAGTACGTGGCCGGTCCTTGATCATTTGCGTCATAGGCGTAATGGCCGGCGTCAGTCTTGAGCCTCCAGATACCAGTGGTCGCTGACAACGGCAAGGGAATGCCCGATGATCGAGCGGTCTTGCCGGATCGATCCCATACGACGGTTGGTTCTTTTCCGTAAAGACTAAACGCCATGCCGCTAACTGCCTTGCCCTCAAGTCCCACGTAACTCGCCGGAACTTCGAGCCGATACCAAGTTCCGGCGGGCGGCAATCCACCGACGTAGCGCTGGCTTTCGGTCCCTTGCACTCCGATATTTTTGATTTGCTGGCCAATGTAATTCTCTCCCCAGAAGGCCCGATGCTCCCAACTTGTGCCGTCATTCCATTGCAACATGATTTGATCGGGTTTGGCCGAAGGATCCATCCAAACATAGGTGAAGAGCACGTCCCCAGGATTTACCTGCAATGGAGTCTGAGCGCCGGTGAAAGAGTGTGAGCGAAACACAGTTGTGTTGTGAACGACGCTCACAAATGACTCGTGGGCTAGTAATCCAAACGGACTCAGGTTCGCAACCCAGTTCCAAACATCGTTGACCGTGGCAGTCTTCGCCCCGGCCGGCAGCCCATCTTCGATCCAAACCGAATCTCCTAACGGCGTTGTCGAGGGGGGCAGCGCCGTCGCCGCAACCTTGCCTGCGGCATCAAACGTCGCCCGACCTGCATCGAGATCGAATGACATTCCATTCAGACTTGCTGCCTCCAGCCCGACCGCTTTCGCGGGCACTTCGAGGCGCACCCAGGTATTTGCCTTCGGCAAAGGTCCAACGTAATAGCGGCTGCTGGTCCCGTCGATCCCGAGGTTAATATTGTTCTGTCCCCAATACGCGCGGTGCTCAAAACTTCTGGCGTCCTTCCACTCCAACATGATCTCCCCCGGCATGTTATTCAAGTCGAGGAAAACATAAGTGAACAGCTTGTCACCGGGATCGAGCACCAGCTCGTTGAGCGAGTCTTCAAAATAATGCCGGTGAATGGGCTTCGACGAATCGAACTGACCAAAGTTCCGCGACTGATGAGCCTTCGTTCCTGAGATCGCTACCGGATTCGCAGTCACCCAAAACCAGCCGTCACCGCCTTCCGCGTGTTCTGAAGCATCCTGCGGGACACTGTCATCAAACCAAATCAGCCCAGGAAGTGAACTGGGAGTGATACCATTCGGATTGCGATCCAGCGATTCACTTACAAATTCTCGAACCACCGGCTCGGGGTGACTTTCTTTTAACTTTTCCTGGGAGTATTCCGACATCGGCGCCGCCAACAGTAACAGCGTCATCAACATCGACCGCGCGTGCTGAGTCATAAGTTCTACTACCTTGTTAGGTGCGTACACCTACCGCCAAACTAAAAAATGACTTTTTCCGGAGACCGAGAGTTAACTACGAGACTGATTTTACCAGACGAAATCCCAGGAATGGATTTTTATAATTTGGAGCAACCCAAGTTCGGATGGTGCTGCTTACGGGGCCGGGCGGAAACGCGCCTTTCGCCGAACTGGCATAGCCGCCACCGCGAATCACAATCCAATCCTTCTGTTGAGCCAAACGCTCCTCGGTATCGCCTTTATAGAGCGAGGCCTTCGATGACGTCCACTCCCAAACATTTCCCACCAGATCCAAAACGCCCCAGCGGTTCATTCCCTGAGCGTAGGTGCCGACCGCCTGTGCCGTGCCTACGCCTGACTCGGCAGTGGCTGCGTGACCAGACTGCCAGGTATTTCCCCACGGATAGAGATTATCTTTGTCGCCGTTGCGCGCGGCGTATTCCCACTCTTCTTCCGTGGGCAGGCGATAGGTAACGCCGTCGCGCTTCGAACGCCACGCGGCAAAGGCAACTGCGTCTTCGTAAGAAATATTCGACACCGGCAACAGTTCCTCGCCAACAGGCGCTTTGATACTGCCCCACTGCTCAGGCGGCGCATGGTTTGCTTCACGAATGAACTGCGCGTATTCAGCATTTGTGACTTCGGTCTTGTCCATCGCAAAACCCGCAACGGTAACCGCATGCGCCGGCACTTCAGTGGGTGGACCGTCGTTTCTACCCATCTGAAAGGTTCCG
>QHXG01000445.1 GCA_003222845.1 Acidobacteriota bacterium
GGACGCCCCGAAGGAGTGGAAGTGGCAATACATCTTTCCAGCGGCGAAGATTTCGGTCGATCCTCGGTCGGGAAAACGGCGGCGACATCATCTTTCAGAGGACAGCGTGCATCGCGCGGTCAAGGGAGCAATCAGACAAGCGGGTATTAACAAGCACGGGTCAAGCCATACATTTCGCCACAGCTTCGCTACTCACTTGCTTGAAGCTGGCTACGATATTCGCACAGTGCAAGAGCTACTCGGGCACAAGGACGTGCGCACGACGATGATTTATACACACGTCTTGAATCGCGGAGGGCGAGGTGTGAGAAGTCCGCTGGATGCGTAGCGCGCAAAGGGCAAAGAGCTAAGGGCAAAGAGCGAAAGGGCCAAGGGTGAAGGGATTTCGGATTGCGGATTTGAAGAGCCGAGGGACTAAGAGCTAAGAGCGAGAGTCCCCTCTCCCTTTGGGAGAGGGTGAGGACCTACGCGAGAAAGAAAGCCCCAAATATTTGAGTCATACCTTGCTCGGACCCTCTCCCCGCCCTCTCACTCCCAAAAGAAGGGGAGTTTAACCTGCTTCTTTTGCGCGACTTCGTGGCGGGGATTTGCGAGCCTTCGGCGATTTCTTTTCGGCAGTGACCTTCGGCGCGTTCGTCCGCGCAGCTTGTTCAGTCTGGGATGCAACCGCTTCAATGCGAATCGGTGCAGGATTCAAGAACGCATCCCAACGATAGCGCGGACGCTCAGAGGACTCGCTCAATCTTTTGAAGACCAGATTAGTTACCGCCTCGGTCACCCATTTATGATAGAACTCACCGACAGATTCTAATTCAGCGTCAGGCGCGGGATTCATGAAATCGATCGCGTAAGGCACGCCATCTTTAATCGCGAACTCGACCGTGTTGATGTCATAACCCAGCGCCGCGCAAAGCGTTCGCACGTCGCGCACCACCCGAACGGACAGCTCCGGCGATAGATAGTTGGGATCGTAAACATATTGTTCGCCTGACAAATAAGGTTTGCGCGGGTCATAGGGCATGATCATTACGTCTTCCTGTCCGATGCAATAGCAACGCACAAACTGATCGAAATCGATGAACTCTTGCAGGGTCATGCAAAGCGTCCCTGTCTGATCATATTCGGCTATCAACTCTTCCAGGCTGTTGACCCTCGAAACATTCTTCCAACCGCCGCCATCGAATGGCTTCATGATCGCGGGCAGTCCCGTGTAATCAACGATCGCCTGCCAGTCAAGCGGATATTCCAGGTTACGCAAACTCTCGCTGACAATTCCGGTAATGTAATCCTTCTGCGGCAACAGGACTGTCTTCGGAACCGCGACGCCCAGCTTGCGCGCGAGCGAGTAATTGAAAAACTTGTCGTCAGCGGACCACCAGAAAGGATTATTGATAATGATCGTTCCTTCCAACGCCAGGCGCTTGAGCGTCGCGCGATAAAAAGGCACTTCGTGCGAAATGCGATCCACTACCAGGTCGTAAAGCGGCGGTGCATCGTGGCGAACTCCGCCGAGTGTAATGTACTCAGCCGCGACCGACCCGCCGCCACGCTCGTTGATGTTCTTAATCAGTGCCTCGGGAAAAGTCTTTTCTCGGCCAACTAAAATGCCAACACGTTTCATGAATTCAGAATCCTTTCCTCATAAACAGATTCATTATATTAGCTTTTAGCAAACTGACTCGCCAACCCACGCTGCGAAAGTTTTCCGCTTGGACCTTTAGGAATATACTCCTTGTCTCTTGAAGCAGAGTATCAATCGCGTTCGAAACTCTTCGGTTGTGGTTCGCGTAGATGAAAGCTAATGGCTGAAGAAAAAAAGAAAAAGATCCGATGGTCGGCGGCCTGGGCCGATGCCCGCGAGCTGGTCTGGGCGCATCGTTCGCGTCTGGCGCTCGGTGCCGTTCTGATGCTCGTCAATCAGGCGATGGGCCTGGTTTTGCCCGCGTCGACCAAATATCTGATCGATGCGGTAATCGTGAAAGGGCGCACCGATCTGCTTTGGAAGATCGCGCTCGCGGCAGCCATTGCCACCATTGTCCAAGCCCTCACCTCCTTCAGTCTGTCGCAAGTCTTGGGGGTTGCGGCCCAGCGAGCCATCACAGAGATGCGCAAGAAAGTTCAGGCGCAGATCGCGCGACTGCCGATCAGCTATTTCGATTCGACTCAGACCGGAAAGCTTATCTCGCGCATCATGAACGACGCTGAGGGTATCCGTAATCTGGTGGGCACGGGTCTGGTGCAACTTATCGGAAGTTTTATTACCGCCGTCGTAGCGATTTGCGTTCTGTTCTGGCTCAACTGGCGTTTGACTTCGATTACGATCCTGGTGCTGGGAATATTCGGCGGCGCGCTGGCTTTCGCTTTTACGCGGCTGCGACCTTTGTTTCGCGAACGCGGTGAAATTACGGCGACACTCACCGGGCGTCTCGCTGAATCGCTCGGCGGCATCCGCATTGTCAAAGCATATACGGCTGAGAAGCGCGAGGCGCTGACGTTCGCGCGCGGGGCGCACAAGCTTTTTCGCAACATTGCCAAATCAATGACCGGCGTTTCCGCCACGACCGCCTTCTCATCGCTGGTCATCGGCGCGGTCGGAGTGGTGATCATTGTGATGGGTGGGCGCTCAGTCGTGACCGGGCAAATGACCATCGGCGATCTGTTCATGTATGTGCTTTTCACCGGGCTGATGGCAATGCCCCTCATTCAGTTCGCCGCGATCGGTACTCAGATCACCGAAGCTTTCGCGGGGCTCGATCGCATCCGCGAAATAATGGACATGCCCACCGAGGACGAAGAGGACGCCGCGCGCGCCCCGTTGCCGGAAGTCCAGGGCGAGATTGAGTTCGAGAACGTTTGGTTCGAGTACAACGAAGGTGTGCCGGTGCTGAAAGATGTTTCCTTCAAAGCACCGGCAGGTTCCACGACCGCGCTGGTCGGATCCAGCGGCTCGGGCAAGAGCACACTCATCAGTTTGGCGATGAATTTTAATCATCCGCTTTCCGGAATGATCAGAGTCGATGGTAAAGACCTGCGCACGCTGCGTCTTCGCGACTTCCGTTCGTATCTTGGCGTCGTTATGCAGGACAATTTTCTCTTCGACGGCACCATCGCCGAGAACATCTCGTTCTCGAATCCGCACGCCACCATGGATGAGATCAAAGCGGTGAGCCGCATTGCGCATTGTGAAGAGTTCGTCGAAAAGTTCGAGCAGAAGTACGACACGATCGTCGGCGAGCGAGGAGTTAAACTCTCGGGCGGCCAGCGCCAGCGCATCGCGATCGCGCGCGCTATCCTCGCCGATCCCAAGCTGCTGATTCTTGACGAAGCGACTTCCAGTCTCGACAGCGAGAGCGAAGCGCTGATTCAGGACGGCTTGCGATCGCTTCGGCGCGGACGCACCACTTTCGTAATTGCGCACAGACTCTCGACAATCCGCAGCGCCGATCAGATTTTAGTTTTGGAAGGCGGCGAGATCGTCGAACGCGGCACGCATGAAGAGCTGCTGGCGGCTGAAGGCCGATACAAGCAACTCTACGACAAACAGTACAAATTCGAGCGCGACCAGTTCATCAATCCCGGTGAAGATTTCACGCCGGCCCTACCACAACCCTTGGCGGATCGCCGGCCGCCGCGTCTTTCGAATCTATAGTCAGTCGTTAAGGCCCGCCAGGGGGATCTGGTGTCGCAGGTTACCGAACCTAAAACTGGAGCTGTTTCAGTTTCTGGCGATCGACAATATATCGATGGAAGAAGAGACGTGTGGAATTCGCAATGATCCGACGAAAGGAGGTTTTGATGTCGATGCGTTGGTCACGAGAAGCCAGGAGGATGCAAATATTGCCCGTATCGATGGCCTGGAAACCGCGCTGGAAAGCAATCAGACTCTATACGGTCGTGTACTTCGAACAAGTCCCGAAGCCCAACTCGCATGCGAAAGAGCAGGTCGAATAGCGTACGCCCGGGCGCAATACTCGATCTATGACGACCCCCAGGGACACCACATAGACCCAGTTACCGGAAAACTTCCGTACTCATTTGAAGTTGGAGGAGCTGATTTTCATGGGGCGTTAAAGATCGACGCGGATTATGTTCTGACGCGCGACCAAGCTCAGAACGAGCAAATCAATCAAGAGTTGTCAGCAGCCACCTCGATCGCAGACTTGGAGGGCCAGATTAGTGCATTTCAACAGTCTACCGAAGGTGTCAGAGATCAGCGAGATTGGAATGAAAAGAACGCACAATTTTTGCGACGTCGGGCCGACGTCACGAGACAAGCCATGGAAATGAAGATCACTATGGCGATTATGGGTGGCCTTCTAGACTTTGGATCACAGATGG
>QHXG01000446.1 GCA_003222845.1 Acidobacteriota bacterium
GATCGACTTGCCCTCAGGCGCTCGCGAACTGCGGCTGCCGAATGATCCCCGAATTAGAATTATGGCGATGACTGCTCTGCGCGAACCGTCGCGCCTTTGGCCTACGACGGCTTTGTATGCGGCGGATCTGCCTGAGCCAGCACGAAACAAGTAATCCGCAATGGCGCTTTCTCAGTATCGAACTTTTCCTCGGCGAGCTTCTCTGTCTTTGCGTCTTTGCGCCTCTGCGGGAAACTTCCTGTCCGCCGGTGCGATTTTGGATGGAAGAAAGGAATTTCCCGCAAAGACGCAAAGGGCGCAAAGTTTGGCTTTCCCGGTCCAATATACAACCTTACTCGTATTTGTGGTCGTCGTTCTTCTGAGCTTGCCGCTGACCGGCCACGCTCAAGTAAAAATCACCATCGATCATAACACCGGTAAAGAGGCAACCGCCGCATTCAAATTTAAACATGTCCCCTCGCCTGCTCGCGACGACGCAGCGACGAAGGCTAAGCTCATAATGGTCGATGCTGAAGCGGACCCAAACAGCGCGGACATCGGCGCTCTCACTGACGGCATTCTTCCGACCTCTGATGACCAACCACGCAAGAATTTCTTCTTGAGAGCTGGTTCAGGCGGCGGGCGCTTGCGGATGGACTTGGGCAGCGTGATCGAGCTGGCGCAGATCAATACTTACTCATGGCATCCGAACGCGCGCGGCCCGCAGGTCTACCGGCTGTGGGCCAGCGACGGCGCCGACCCTAAATTCAATGCCGCGCCCAGAGCCAACATCAATCCCGCGGCGTGCGGTTGGAAGCTGATTGCGACCGTAGACACTAGATCAAATGATGAAGATAAAGATGGCGGCCAGTTCGGTGTGAGCATTGCCGGCCAGAGCGGCAACCTCGGTAAATTCCGCTACCTGCTGTTTGACCTTTATGTAACCGAAATCGCGGATGATTTTGGCAATACTTTCTACAGCGAGATAGATGTAGTGGCGAATCACGCCCCAAGGTAAATCCATGACACGCAGACGAAATGGATCGAGCCCGAATATCATATAGGCTAGGGGCTCATCCCTTACCACTTTGCACAGGTAGACCTAATGGGTCTGTCTTGCGATGGGCCCTGCCTCATCCACTCTAAATCAATCGAAGGAGAATATTATGGGTGTTCGTAAAGATCAGAAGAATATGTCCACCGCCGAATGGACTGCGTTCATCAACGCCGTTCAGGCAGTCCACGGAACGACGGTGCCTCCACCTGCCTATCGCCGATTCGTCACGCTCCACGTCGATGCCATGAGCATGTCCCACATGGATTGGAGCGTTCACACGATGCGCATGGGCAGCAGTCTGGTGCGGGGAAAAAACTTTCTCACTTGGCACAGACGATTTCTCAAGCTTCTTGAAGAGCGCCTCCAGGCCGTCGCTCCCACCGTCACGGTGCCTTACTGGGATTCTGTTACGGACCGTCATATCCCGCCGGCGCTCGACGATCCGGCACTGCTGACGCGTTGGTCGGTCTCGCGTACCTGGGATCCCACGCAACTTGCGTCGCCCACAGACCTGGCCGCAGTGAAAACGTTTGCCGGAACCTTCAATGGATTCCAGACACTGCTCGAAGGCGCCATCCACGCAGGCACCCACAATGCAATCGGCGGTGATATGGCCGGTAGGGCGTCACCGACCGATCCACTGTTCTGGCTGCATCACGCGTTCATCGACAAGACATGGTCCGACTGGCAGGCAAGCGCCAACGGGAAGAATCCACCCAACCCCAACGAGTCCCTCAAACCGGCTAACATGCAGACGGGAGTTCCCTTCGGTGTAAAGATATCTTCGTTGCTCAATATCGCCGCGCTTGGCTATTCGTATGCGTAGCGGTGCATGGCTATGTTGCGTGATATGATACGCGTCATGGCAGTTCAAGAATCGGAGTTAGAAGCACTGGTCAAGGCCGGAATCTTTCAGAGCAAGACGGAGGTGGTTGACGAAGCCTTGAGATTGCTGTTCGCCTCACGGCCTGAATTAAGGTTCGAAGCCGCGATCCAGCTTTTCAAGGATGGTGAAGTCACTTTGGGTCGGGCCGCTGAAATCGCCGGCGTTACTCGCTGGGAGTTTGAAGATATTCTGGCCAGCCATGACATACAGCGCGTCGTTGAAGGCGATGCCGCTTCGCCATCGAAGTAACAATAGAAACACCTAATTCCACAAGAACTTGCTTCTTGCCGACACAAACATTCTTTCCACGTTAGCTAAAGTCAACCAACTGTCTTTGCTATTCCAATTGTTCCGCGACGAACGAATTGGCGTCGTCGTAGCAGTCTATGAAGAATGCGTCGAAGGTGTAAATCGAGGCTATGTAGCTTTGCAATCAGTTATTGACCTCATTCGAGAAGGGCAAATTGAGTTGGTGTCGCCCACGGCCAACGAAACACGCGCGAAGGCTGGCGTGCCACTCTCATTCGACGCCGGCGAGCGGGAAACAATAGCAATAGCCATCTCGCGAAGTAACCAGATCCTGACAAACGAAAGGCACGTTAGGAATTGGTGTCATCGTTCAGGGATTGGCTGTTGGGACTTGGCCGGCATCCTCCGCGCACTTTGGCGTCACGACATTCTCACGAAGCGGCAAGTGCGAGATCTTATAGTCGAGATTGAAGCCAAGGACCGAGTTGTTTTCAAGAATATGGACCAAATCTTTCAAGAATAGAAGCACACTTCATGTGAACGATGCATAATACCACCCGACTTTGATTGTTCTGCCCTTTGGTTGTAATCTCTTGGCGAGCGGTGACGATCGATCCAAGTACCTGTGTTTGAGGTCTTTGAGCCGGGGCGTCAGGATATGGTCAACCATGTAATCCTGTTTTCAGGAGCGTCAACCTCATTATCGCACCGCTCCTTCTTCTCCGCGCGGCGGCTTTGGCTAAAAAGTCATTCACACGACTCGGCTATGCCGACTGATGTGCGGAAGTGCTCTGCGCTTCCGTCCGGCTTTTGATAATGAATTCGGGGCTGCGCCCCAAAAACTGGGCGTAGCCCAAATTCCAGAGGGCTCACTTGCCGGAAGGCCAAAGGCCTTCCGCACATCAGACGGCATAGCCGCAGACTTTTTGGGCAACGCCTTTCCAAATGCGAAAGATTTTATCCACCATTTTGATCGTTCCGCTGATTGGCACGCTGGCCCTCATTAACATGAAGGCGCAGTCGCTCGCTCCCATGAACCGAAATACTGAAGACAAAGTTGAGACGATTCTCAAACAAATGACGCTCGAGGAAAAGATTGATCTGCTTGGAGGAATCGACGGTTTTTTTATTCGAGGCGTGCCGAGGCTTGGCGTCCCGCGTTTGAAGATGGCTGATGGTCCAATCGGCGTGCGGAATTATGGGCCGGCCACGACGATGGCGGGCGGCATTGCTTTGACTGCTACCTGGAATCCGACGTTGGCCGAGCGCGTGGGAAGCGAAATTGGCAGAGATGCGCGGGCTAAGGGAGTGCATTTTCTGTTGGGCCCGGGCATGAACATCTATCGCGCGCCGATGAACGGGCGAAATTTTGAATACTTTGGCGAAGATCCCTTTCTCGCCTCGCGCGTCGCTGTGGGTTATATCAATGGCGTTCAGAGCCAGGGCGTCAGCGCAACCGTCAAGCATTTCATGGGAAACAATTCCGAGTTCGATCGCCATCATACCGACTCAGTGATTGACGAGCGCACGATACGCGAAATTTATCTGCCGGTGTTCGAAGCTGCGGTCAAGGAAGCGCGCGTGGGCGCCATCATGGATTCATACAACCTGACCAACGGCCTGCACATGACGCAGAATGCTTACCTCAACAGGGACATCGTGAGGAAAGAATGGGGATTTGAGGGGCTAATGATGTCCGACTGGACGTCGACCTACGATGCTGTCGGCGCGGCAAATGGCGGACTCGATCTGGAGATGCCATTTGCTAAATTCATGAACCGAGACAGTCTCCTGCCGGCAATCAAGGAGGGAAAAGTTTCCGTCGCCACCGTTGATGAAAAGATCAGACGCATCTTGCAGACGGCGATTCGTTTTGGCTGGCTCGATCGCGATCAGACGGACCTATCGATACCCCGTTACAACCCGCAAGGACGTCAGGCGGCCCTGCAAGCCGCGCGCGAAAGCATGGTGCTGCTGAAGAATGAAGGCAACGTGCTGCCACTCGGCCGGGCTCAGATCAAATCGATCGCGGTCTTAGGCCCTGATGCTTATCCCGCGGTGCCGGTTGGAGGAGGCAGCGCGCGTGTGCAGCCATTTGCCGCAGTTAGTTTTCTGGAAGGTATCAGCAACTATCCGGTCGCCGTCCGAACGTTTCACCTCCGCCTCCGCGGTCTGCCGACGCTGGCTGAGATGGCCCAGGCGACAAACCTTTCGACCGCAGCGACAGACGGCAAGGACGGGGTGGTTGCCGAATATTTTAGCAACCCGGATTTGCAGGGAAGCCCAGCCGCGACACGTACGGAGGCACGAATCGATTATGGTGGGTCCGGCGTTACTGCTGGTCCGGGAATTCCGGATGAGTCGTCGGCCCGTTGGACCGGTTACTATACAGCGCAGCATGAGGGACCCTTCGACGTTTTTCTGCAGGCTCCCGGCGAAAACGTTCGCTACCGGCTCTTCATCGACGACAAACTCGTTCTGAATAGTTGGGAACATTCGACTGCGGTGGTCAATTACGCAACCACCTCGCTACCACCCGGTCCGCACAAGATCGTTCTCGAACACTTCCGTCATGCAGGCCGCGCCGCGCCCCGACTGCGCTTGGGTATTGTGCCGCGCAATAGCATTGTCGATCCCGACGCGAAGAAACTGGCGGCAAAGGCCGACGTGGTCGTGTTGGCCGTAGGTTTTGATCCGGAGACTGAGACAGAAGGCAGCGATCGCACCTTTCGCCTGCCCCCTGGACAAGAGCAACTAATCCAGGAGATCTCAGCGGCAAATCACAACACGATCGTGGTGATCACATCGGGAGGCGCGGTGGATATGAATTCGTGGCTCGATCGCGTGCCCGCAGTTTTGCAGGCCTGGTATCCGGGCCAGGAGGGTGGCACCGTATTAGCGGAAATTCTTTTCGGGGACGTAAACCCTTCCGGGCGCTTGCCCGCAACGTTCGAACGCCGTTGGGAAGATAATCCGACGCACGACAGCTACTATCCTGACGCCACGAACCGTATCGCTTACAAAGAAGGTGTGTTCGTCGGTTATCGCGGCTACGAGCATACGGGCGCGAAGCCGCTCTTCCCGTTCGGCTACGGGCTGTCGTACACCACGTTCAGATTCAACAATCTGAATGTGACTCAAGCAATCACGAAAAGTGGCAGCCTCAGTTCCTGGACCTGCCTGGTTTCATTTGATGTCATCAACACCGGCCGACGGCAAGGCGCGGAAGTCGCGCAAGTGTACGTTGCCGACACGCACTCGAAAACGCCGCGGCCGGCTAAGGAATTGAAAGGCTTTGTGAAAGTAAACCTGCGCGCCGGTGAAACCCGGAGAGTAACCGTCACGCTGGATCGCCGCGCCTTTTCTTATTACGACATTAATCTAAACTTCGACATTCTTGTCGGGAGTTCTGTAGAACAGATCTTACTGAAAGGGAAAGTCGCCCTGAAGTGATGGCGATCGCGAGTGCGCTTATAGCCAGATCCCGTTCTTCAATCTAATTCTCACCCGGTTTCAACCGGGTGTATTCGCGTCCTTTAAGATCCGTCTAACCGTTTCAACGGTTTTCCTCGTTGCGCCATTCCAAGCCGTATCGCGTTACGAAGAGTTCATACTCGTCGGTAAATGTTCTCTTGCGGTGATGCTCTTCCTGACGAGCAATGTAATTC
>QHXG01000447.1:0-448 GCA_003222845.1 Acidobacteriota bacterium
TTTCCAATAGTCATAACTGATCACGGCCACAGGAGTCGCTTTACTTACCTGATCGATCTCTGCAGTGAATGCTCGTCCCTGGATCGTACTCACTCCGAGGCCCGCGAAATAACCGCCGCTGACTGCGGTGATTCGAGCCCGCTCGGCCTCATTTTGATCTGAACCCTCGACTACTATGGGCGGAGAAGATAACGCGCTTTGGACCGCGAAGATCTCGGAGAAAACTTGATTGTGATCGCGCAGCCATTCGAACTCATGGTAGGCGAACAAAAATCTGTTCCCGGTCTCTTGTCCTCCGTTCACCCCATGACGATCGGGATTTGAGAGAAAGACAAGCTGCTGCGGATCTTTCACCGGCAGCGCGCGCAGCATCACTGCGTTGAGCATGGTGAATATCGCAGCGTTCGCGCCGATGCCAAGTGCAAGAGTAATCACCGCAATCGCAGTG
>QHXG01000447.1:545-4952 GCA_003222845.1 Acidobacteriota bacterium
GTCGCCCGGCGCGCCGGGCTAAGCATCCCGGCCAGTGCCGCGACGGCCAGCAAGACCGCGACACCGGCGTAGGCCAGTGGATCGCGAACGTTCACGGGGAACGACGAGCGCGCGACCTGGAACACCCGTGCCAGCACGGGCGAGACAGCCAGAGCCAGCAACAAGCCAGCGAGCAGCCCGACGACGATAGGCCGCGCGCCGTTGCCGAGGACCGAGCGGAAAATGTCTCTCTTCTGTGCTCCGAGCGCGATCCGAATGCCGAGCTCCTTAGTGCGCCGGCTGACCGCAAAGGTGACCACGCCGTAAATTCCAATGACCGAAAGGGCGAGCGCGATGGCTCCAAGGATTCCGATGAGTATCTGCAATGACCACAAAAGGCCAAGCGGCTCGTCCATATACGATTGGATCGTCCCGGTCGCGATGGAAGCGCCCGGGGCCATCTCTCCGAACCAGGCGGTGACGGCGCGCGATAACGTTCCGGGGTTGCCCACGAATCTTACGAGCGGTGTATAGGGTCGAGCATCAGGATTCCAGGATTGGTAAATCAGCGGACGGTCCGGGGCTCCGATTCGCTGCGCCGAGGTGTCGCGGGCTACGCCAACGACTTCAAGGACATCGTCATCCGAAGTTCGGAGCGTTTTGCCGAGCGGATTCTCTCGGCCCCAAAACTGCCGGACCAGCTCCTGCGAGACAACCACCGGCGCGGTGCCCTCTCCAACGGGCTTATCGCTTCGTTCGAACGCACGTCCAAGGACAATGGGAATTCCAAAGGTGTCAAAAAACTCTGGAGAGACCTCATTTGTTAGTACCTCATGTGCGGGCCGGTTGGAGTACTGAACCTCGATCGTTTCTCTGATGGCAAATGGTAACGCGCTCGCAAAGGCCACCGATTGCACTCCTGGCAGGGCTCCGACGCGCTGGGCCAGCGTGCGATGAAAGGTAGACCAGGATCGGCGCGCGGGGCCCGGGCCTTTGGTTAGCATCAGTGAGGCGAGCACCTGGCGACTTTCAAAGCCGGGGTCGAGCTTGACCATCTGTTGATAGGTGCGAAGGAAGAGGCCCGCCCCGGACAGCAACACAAAGCTGATGGCGACTTGCGCTCCGATAAGCAGGCCGCGCAGACGAGCTTTTCCCTGGGTGCGGCCAAACAAACTCTGACGTCCCTTGAGAGCTTCCGAAACGTCGAACTTCAATGACATTAGCGCGGGCGTAAGGCCGGAAAAGACGCCTGCAAGAAGAGTGACTCCGGACAGATACCAAAACACTCGCCAGTCCGGGTCCAAAGGAAAGTCGGCAGGCTGAGCGTTTATGAAACGGTACACAACGGGCGGAAGCTGATACACGAGATAGAAACTGGCAAGGCCGGATGCGAACGCAAGCAACAGCGTTTCCGTCAAGAGCATGCGGATAAGCCGCATCCTACCGGCGCCCAGTGCCAGGCGAACAGCAATCTCCTGTTGGCGTGCAGTGGCCCTCGACAAGAGCAGTGTGATCACGTTCGCACATGCAACCAACGTCACCAGCGTCAGAGTGCCGATGATGAGCGGAATCACCCAAAGAGCCAGATCATGGTGGTCTGGTTCCTGAAACCAGGAGCCATCGGTAACCGTGATCGTGGTCTTTCTTTTCGGGTGAATGCGGTCCTGCTGGCTGGCTACCACTGTGAGTTCCGCGGACGCCTCCGGCCGCGAGAATCCTGGCTTGAGTCGGCCGACCACAGTCAGCCAGTCAGCATCGCTCGGCTTCAGCAAATTCGCATCCGGTTGCAGATAAGGTTGGAGCGTATAAGGGACCCAGGCGTTGGCGCGACTAATCCGGCCGGCGAACGGCATCGGTGCGATGCCAATGATCGTCAATGGCTGATCGTTGAAATGAATGACCTTCCCCACGATCTGGGTGTCTGCTCCAAAACGATTCCGCCACAGCTCTTCGCTCAAAACGACAACGGGGCTTGCCCCAGGGTAGTCTGCGGGCTGCAGCAAACGGCCCAGCAGTGGCCGCTCCAGGCCGTAAACCGAAAAGAAATTGCTGGTCACCAGAAGCGCGCGCACCCTGACGGGATCACTTTGACCAAGTTGGGCATCAAATTGCGCCAGTGCCGCGAGGTCGCACGAGCGAGCGTCGCCTTTGAAGGCCAGGTAATCCTCGAGAGTTACCTTTCCAGGGTAGCCTGGATGCGTGGGGTCTTTGGTGTAGGCGGCGTGCACCCGGAGGAAGGAATCAGGATCCTTGTTCACGTGGGGCCGAAGGGCGTCGGCATTGATCAGAGTGAAGACTGCAGCGTTGACTCCGATGCCGAGGGTAAGCGTCGCGAGAACAGTAAGGGACAGCACAGTATGCCTGTGCAAACTGCGGGCGGCATAACGAAAGTCCTGCCAAAGTGTCATCTTCATTCCTTCCTGATTTCTCACTCGTAACGCAGCGCCACCAGCGGATCGACTTTCGTCGCGCGCCTACCCGGCACGTAACAAGCCACGAGTGCCACGCCCGTTAGCATTACCGCTATACTTACGAACGTTACCGGATCGGTTGGGGCGACGCCGAAGAGCATGGTCCTCATCAAACGCGTCAGACTGAAAGCGCCGATCAAACCCAAAGCAACGCCAATCAAGACGAGCAGCATTCCCCGTCCGATCACCATTCTGAAAACGTCTCGCCGCTGCGCTCCAATGGCCATGCGAATACCAATCTCGTGCGTGCGCTGAGTGACGTTGTAACTCATTACGCCGTAGATGCCGACCGCGGCGAGAATCAAGGCCAGCGAGGCCAGAACCATGAGCAGGCCCATCGAAAGTCTCTGCGTGGCGAGCGATTGGTCCAGGGTCTTCTCCATCGTGCTCACGTTGAAGACGGGTTGATTCGGATCGAGCGCCTGGACTTCGCGGCGTACGGCGGCGATCACACTCAAGGGGTCCGTTGTCGTGCGTATGACGAGGCTCATTCGCGGTGCCAAGATTGGCAGCAGGTCCTCGGGAGCCTGATTGAACGGCAGATAGAGTTGCGGCTGAACCCGCTCTTCGGCGTCCAGTCCGAAGTGTTTGACGTGCGCCACGACCCCGACAATCTCACCGTCAGGGTTATCCTTGCCGTCACCCGCGAGGTAATGTCCCAGCGGTTCTTCGTTGGGAAATTGCTGGCGCGCGAAAGTTTCGTCAATCACCGCGACCCGCGGGCTGTGTTGCGTGTCTTGCATGGTGAAGAACCTGCCTTTGATAAGGCGAATTCCCATCGCTTGCAGATAATCGGGACTCGGGATGTAAAGCATCGTCTGCGGTTGTTTGCCGGGTTCGGGCTTCGGACGTCCGACGATCGCGAATGAAGTGTCGGCAGTCCCGCCGAGTGGTATTCCATTTGAAAATGCCGCCGACTCGACGCCGGGCAATCCCCTGATACGTCCATTTAACTCATTAAAGAAGTTGAGGACCTTCGCGCCTTCATCCTGCTTCGCGTTGAGTGCCAGTTGCATCGTGAGCAAATTCTGCGGCTTGAAGCCCGGATCGGTATCCAGGATGCGCGCGAAGCTCTTGACCAGCAGTCCGGCGCCGACTAAGAGCACGAGCGACAGCGCGACCTCGGAGACAACCAGCGTGCTGCGCAACCATGCGCTCCGTCCGCCGGGGCCCGAACCACGCCCGCCTTCTTTCAGCGTGTCGTGTAGATCGGACTTGGCGGCGGCGATAGCCGGAGCCAAACCAAAAACGATGCCGGTCACGAGCGAAACGAGCAGCGTGAAGATGAGGACGCTGCCGTCTAATTTCATCACCGCCGTTGTTGGCAAGATATCAACGGTCGCGGAGCGAAGCAGGTCAATACCCCACAACGCGAAGAGCAATCCAATAATGCCACCCAGAAAGGCGAGCAGTACGCTCTCTGTCAGCAATTGACGGATAATGCGCAGACGTCCCGCGCCGAGCGCCGCCCGAATCGCCATCTCTTTTTGCCGAGTCGCCGCCCGCGCTAAAAGTAGGTTGGCGACATTTGCGCACGCGATGGCCAGAACAAAGCCGACCGCTCCTAGCAATATGAGTAATGGCCGGCGTACGTCGCCGACGAAGGCTTCGTGCAAAGGCGTCAGCGTAGCGCTGTTTCCCTTCATGCCGTACTGCACGCCGATGCGCTGGGCCATTGCAATCAGTTCGGCGCGTGCTGTCTCAACCGTCACGCCGGGCTTTAAACGCGCAATCGCGTAGATGCCGGGATGATTGCCGCGCTCCTTCATCTCGTCGGCGCGCAATCCGATGGGCACGAACACGTCGGTGGGCGTGCCGAAGGCGTAACTTGCAGGCAGCACCCCGATGACCGTGTAGCTCGTGCCGCTCAGCGTCACTTGTTTGTTGATGATCGCGGAGTCTGAGCCAAAACGCCGCTGCCACAAGCCATGACTCATGATGCAGACCGGATTCGCAC
>QHXG01000448.1 GCA_003222845.1 Acidobacteriota bacterium
CATGCCCACGGCAATCTTTGCGGCGTTGGTTCCGACCACGCCGCCGCCGATGATTACCACCCGCGCCGCGGGCACGCCGGGCACACCGCCCAGCAAGATGCCGCGACCGCCGCTCATCTTTTCCAGATAGTGCGCGCCAACCTGAATCGCCATGCGTCCGGCAACTTCCGACATCGGCGTTAGCAACGGCAAGGTTCCGCGTCGATCGGTGATTGTTTCGTAGGCCACGCCCGTGACTTTCCGTTTCAGCAGTGCCTCCGTCAGTTGATGGTCGGGAGCCAGATGGAGATAAGTGAAGAGCAATTGTCCTTCGCGCATCCGTGGATATTCAGGGGCGATTGGTTCTTTCACTTTGACGATCATCTCAGCTTCATCCCAAACGTCGTCCGCGGAATTAACCAGCGTGGCGCCGGCCCTCTGGTACAAAGAATCTTCAAAGCCCGATCCTTGTCCGGCACTGTGTTCGACCAGCACGCGGTGGCCGGCATCAGTCAACGCGCGCACGCCGGCAGGCGTCAGGCCCACGCGATACTCGTTGTCTTTGATTTCTTTCGGAAGTCCGATGATCACGGTTTCTGCTCCATTCTCATGTGGAGTGCGCCGGCAGAGCGAAGCGGCGACGGCGCTTTAGATCGCGATTTCATTTCATTTGCTTAGAGTTTGCCCTTAGATAATCCAAAGCGCTGTCGCCGCTTCGCTGTGCCAGCGCACTCCAAAGTCTTTACTAAGGTTTTCCTTTCGGCGTCGGAGTCGCCTTTGGCTGTGGCGGTGGCGCGACTTTCAGACTGTTGCGAATTATGTTCCAAGCGGGCGCATCCTTAGCGATCTCTTTTTCTGACCCGAGGATTGACAGATGGACCAATCGGTCCGAAACGATTCGATAATACGAATCCAGGCCGCCTGGTTGACGATCCATAACTACGCGCAATCGCACACCTTCCGCATCGGCGCCCGCAATCTGCGTCGTAACTGTCGAATGCTTTGGCTGCATGCCCTGCTGCTCGAATTGCGTCGCGAAACTGTCCACGTATTGATCCTGAAAAAGCTTCTTGGCGTGGGCTTCCTTTTCCGGTGTCTTTAACCACTCGCGCGGCGAGCGCACGCGAATGACCACGTCGCCTTGACTCAGTTCAAGGAACTGCATCTGCTGCGTACTCTGATCGCTGATTTGCCAGTTCGCGGGATAATCGAACGAAAGACCATCTTTGTCAAAGTGTTTGACGTTTGGGTCCTGGCCCACAGCGCCGGCAACAAAAAGAAGCGAAGCGGCCAGGCAAATCAAGCATCGAAATAATCTCATTTCTCCTCCTCGAAAATCGGATGAGCATATTAGCGCGTTTTCATCCATTCAATACAGCGCTCAAGGTGCGCGCGCATGTTTTCGCGGCTGTCGTGATGCATCCGTCCATGACCCGGCACAACCCATTCGAAGTCATGATTCAGAAGTTTCTCCATCGAACGCGTCTGCGCTTCCCACGAATACCAACAGACGCTCCGAAAAGCCGTCAGCGTTTTGCGATTGGGCGACCAGGCCAGATGATCGCCGGTGAAGAGATACTTATTTCGATAAAGCAGGACCATGTGTCCACGTGTGTGACCGGGAACTGGAATCGCGATCAGATCATGATCGAGTTCGACCGGATCGTTGCAGCTTATCACGCGCTCGATCCCAAGTCGTCCAGCGCCGTCATCGGCGTGCATTACTCGTTGGCAGCCAAACTTTTTCGCGAAGCGCGCATGATCGGCAACGTCATCCCGATGAGTCAGGAACATCAGGTTCACTCCGCTGGCCGCTTCGATCTTTCTTACAAGTTGCGTGGCGAAGCGTGGCGAGTCAATCAAAACATTGCCGCCTTCGGCTTCCGGTCTCGCGATCAAATAACTCCACGCACCGAAACTTGACTCAGCCGTGAAGCCACAGAAGTAAACATTCTCGGCGATATTTTTAGGAAATGCATCGATGCCGATGTGCGCGTCGTGAGGCTCGACCGTTCCAATCGATGCGGTCGGACAAGCGACCAGAGCCATCAGTGCGCGTTTGATTTCCCCGGCGCTTTCAGGTTGATGGTGAACGATCGAAGTGTCGTGATCCTCGGTGAATGTCTCCGGTGCGATCTGCCGACAGGCGTCGCAATCGATGCAGGTCGAGTCGACGTAGAAATCTCCGGGAACATTCTCCGGTAATCTTGACGCGAGTTTAGCCATGGGTCAGGTCGAGGAGCAACATCAGTACCGCCTTCATTAGCGGGCGGGTCATTTACTTTTATGGATCAGATTTTTCACTCGGCTCGAAACATTATCATGGGTCACGAGGCGCGCGAGTTCAAGCCTTAACGCAATTACAGTGTGCCAAGATTTTGTAGATAAACTCCCTCTCCCTTTGGGAGAGGGTTAGGGTGAGGGCGTAGCTGAGTAACGAGAAAAGAAAACTCTCCTCCACACTTTTCCTGTCCGCTCCGATAAAATGGAGAAAGAAGTATCTTGGGGTTCGTCGCTAGGCCCTCACCCCGGCCCTCTCCCAAAGGGAGAGGGAGTTACTACAAATTCTTGGCACGCTGCGCGGTTAGCGCCTCTGCTGCCAGACTTAACTTGCTTCGCCCTCAGCGCAACGAATAACATGGCGCGATCACCTTGAATTCCTATTCGCCGGAGGTTTTTCATGCTAAAAGTCAAACGGTTTATTCCCATCTCCATCGCCGCGATCTTTATTCTTGTGCTGGCCACAAATGCGCCAGCCCAACAACCAAATCCAACTTCCGCGGTCGCAACGGTTGAAGTTACCGCCTCTGTGAAAGAGGCGGAGGTGGGCCAACAAGTGAAGCTGACGGTTGTCGCCAAAGACGCGTCCGGCAACGTCGTTAAGGAAGAGCCTGCTACTTACTTCGCTGGGCCATTCGACATTGCCGCGGCGGACGATAGCGGAAACGTCAAGCTGTTCGGCGCCGGACGGGTTACGGCTGGCGTGGTTTTCGCCAATAACAAAGCGGGCGTAACTACTTTCAACGTCAAGCCTGCGACCATTAAAACGGTTGAAATCAATGGGATCAAATCGCCGATCTCGGTGGGCAGTACGGCGCAACTGGAAGCTACGACGCGCATCTTCAGCGGCGATCCACGCACTGGCGTGAATATTAATTGGACATCGGACAAACCTTCAGTGGCCACGGTTGATGCTGGCGGAGTGGTTACTGGAATTGGACCAGGCACAGCTGTTATCAAAGCTTCCGCTGAAGGAGCCAGCAACACGACGACCGTCGCCGTGGTGAGAAATAACTTGCGCAGTTTGGCGATCGAGCCGCGCTCGACTACAGCCCGCACCGGCGACGTCGTGCACTTCACGGCCAAGGGAACACCGTCGAGTGATTTCACGCCGCGGTGGTCTGTAAGTGGTTCCGGCGCGACGATCTATTCAGACGGCGCGTTCGTGGCCGAACAGCCCGGCACTTACATCGTCAATGCCAGCAGTGGCAACGTCAGTACAACTGCTTCCGTCGTAGTCGCGCCGCGCAATGTCGAACGCGAACTAAAAGTTGTGGGCCGCGCGCTTTTCAAAGAATTTCAGGGCGCCGAAGAATGGATCATCGGCAACTATGCATACTACTCGACAATCTCGGATCGCTTTTTGGTCTATGACATTTCTGATCCCGCGCATCCGAAACTCACCGACACCGTGAAAGTCGATGCGCGTTTGGTCAACGACATCAGCACCACCACCGATGGCAAGATTCTGGTCATCTCGCGCGAAGGCGCCTCGAACCGCAAGAACGGCATCGCGTTCTACGACACGTCCGATCCGGCGCATCCGAAATTGATTTCGGAATACACCGCAACCGTCACCGGGGGCGTGCATAGCGCGTTCGTCGACAAACATTACGTTTACCTGACTGACGATGCCACCGGGTCTCTGCGCGTGATCGATTTTGCGGACGTGAAGAATCCGAAGGAGGTCGCCCGCTGGCAAACCGAAAACCCAACGGCCGCAGTGATTCGCACCAAAGAAGGTGAAGAGATTGCCGGCCGTTATCTTCACGATCTTCAAGTTAAAGACGGGCTCGCTTATCTCGCCTACTGGCATGACGGGTTAGTCATTCTGGATGTCGGGGCGGGGATCAAGGGCGGCAGTCCCGAGCATCCGCAATTCGTCAGCCAATTCCGTTTCAATCACAACGAGCTTTACGGCGACGGCTGGCTCGCGGGGACGCATTCCGTCTTTCGCGATCGCAATTATCTTTTCATCGGCGACGAAGTCTTGCCGGCGTTCTTCGATCTCACTTCCCACAAACGCATCGCCGTGCGCGGCATCGTGCACGTGCTCGACATTAGCGACATCAATCATCCACGCAAAGTCGCCGAATATCCCGTCCCCGAAGGCGGCGCGCACAACATGTGGGTCGACAATGGAATCATGTACATGGGCTACTACAGCGGCGGCGGTCGCGTGATCGATGTCTCCGGCGAATTGCGCGGCGACTTGTATCGACAAGGCCGCGAGATTGGCCGCGTTTGGACCGGCGACATCGAAGGCTATCGCGCCAATCTGCCATTCACCTGGGGCGCGCAACCTCACAACGGCTTGATCTATTTCAACGATATTAACTCGGGTCTGTGGATCGTGAAGCTCGGGGATAAGATCGAGAAAGGTTCGACGACCGCCCCGGGACAGTGATGCCAAATCGACGATCTAACGTTAATTTGGATCATGCGAGTCTGTAATGCCTAAATCCCGCAAAAGGCAACCAGTGAAGGCTAAACGGAGAAAGCGGTCGCGCTCAGGATATGTGGTTTTTGTAAGCCACTCCTCACTCGATGCTTGGATCGCTAGCGTAATCGCCGAGAAGATTAAAGCTCTTGGTGCAGAATGTTGGTTAGACGAGAAGGATCTGGAAGGCGGAGATATTGTTGTCGATGAGATCATTCGCGGAATTAACGCCTGCCACGAAGCTGTCGTCTTGGTCTCGCCTAACAGTGTACGGTCGCAATGGGTCTCTTTTGAGATCGGCGGCGTTTTAGCGCAACATAAGCGCGTGACGCCGATTCTGAATAACGTTAAGCCAAATGAGATGGCTCCGATGCAAGGCATTAAGGCAATCGACCTTAACAAATTCGATCAATTTCTGGCAGAATTGAAGCGGCGGATCACAAGACGATAGGGAAAGGGTTAAGTCATGTCATACAAAGCTTTTGTCAGCTCGACAGTGAAGGACATCGATCTTGCACGGGACCTGGCGCAAAGGTTGGAGGGTGCTGGGATCAAAGTTAACGCAGTAGATAAGGCTGCGGCATCTGGCGAGGTCATTTCAACGAAGATTAAGCGCGCGCTAACTGAGGCTGATGAGGTTTTTGTCATTCTCACACAAGAGTCCCTGGACAATTCCAACTTAATGTTTGAAATTGGAGCGGCTTCCTCATTACGAAAACGAATCACGCCGATTGTCGTGGGACTTGAACCCGGCGAACTTCCTTCAATCATCAGGAACTTAAAGTACGTGAGATATCCGGATGTTGGGAAATACATAGAAGGCCTTGAAAGACAGGCCAAAGCAGCCTAGCGGCACCGAAATCCATGCAACTGACTTACTATCCCGACACCGACTCTCTTTACGTCGACCTTTCTTCCAAGTCAAGCGTCGATAGCCGTGAGGTGTCGGATGGAATAGTTCTAGATTACGACGCTGATGGCGATCTCGTCGGGATCGATATCGACCACGCCAGCCAAAAGCTCGAAATCAAAGAAATCATCTTGCGACCATGAAACCTTACCTCTTCGGTATTCGGGTTTTATTATCACGAAATGAGTTATCGGGACATCATCACGATCGAGCCCGAAAAGCGCGGCGGCAAACCTTGTATTCGCGGAATGCGGATCACGGTGTATGACGTGCTGGAATATCTTGCTTCGGGCATGACCCAGGAAGAGATTCTTGAAGATTTTCCGTACCTCACAAAGGAAGACATTCTCGCGTGCCTGAGTTACGCTGCTGACCATGGTGACCAACGCGCGTAGTCCTAACATTCAACCGAAGCTGGGCGCTGCTCTTTTTCAGTGGATCACTTGATCGCAAAAAGGAAAGGTTAGGTGACGCCGAGCGCGATTCGGAAGTGGAGGCGAATGTCACCGGGCGACACTAACGCGCAAGCTTTGCGCAATCAACGGCACGACCTTCCGCGGCACTTCGATCGCGGCCTTGATGTGGCGAGCATTGGTGAAGTGGCCGGCGACGTAAATTCCGGGCACGTTCGTCTCGAAAGTTTCCGGATCGTAGGTGGGTACTTCGCTGAATAACGCGCGTCCCGGCTCGGTCTTTACTCCCAGTTTTCGTAGCAACGTAAGATCGGCATCGCTGCCAACCAACACAAAGACCACGTCGTTCGGGATCGTAAGCTGCTCACCGGTCTCAGTGGTCAGAATTACTTCTCGCTCGCGGATCTCGTCAATCTGTTGGTAGAGAATCACCCGCAGACGCCCTTCGTCGATCTCGCGTTCTAGTGGCGTGCGCACCCAATGTTTCATAGCGCCGGCTTTAGGATCGCGGTTCTCCCAATCGCTCCGCCAGATGGCCATCGTCGTGCGCGCGCCTTCCTCCGAGAGAAACAACGCCGCTTCGGCCGCGCTATTGCCGCCACCGACGACCAAAGCTTCTCTGCGAACATAAGGATAAGGCTCGACGAAGCGGTGATAGACCTTCGGTAGATCTTCGCCGGGAATATTCAATCGCCGCGGATGCTCCATTGCGCCGATTGCGAACAAGATGCGCCGCGCGCGATAAGTTGCGTGTGCTTCCTGGCCGATGAAGGTCACGCTCTTAGTGTGAACGATAAAGAGGTCAGGTTCCGGAAGTTCGATGTCGGTTACTTCTTCACCGGTATTGATGTGAAGATCGTGATCGAGAACGAAGTGAATGTAGTGCGAAAGGAGTTCTTCGCGCGTGGGCTTTTCGCGCACGGGATGTAACGCGCCTTCGCGCATCTCCAATTCATTTGGCGTCGAGAACATTGTGCGACCTACAGGATACTGGCGAATCGTGTTGGCGATCGTGCCTTTTTCGATCACCAGATAATCGAGACCTTCACGCGCCGCGACATCAGCCGCAGACAATCCGGCAGGACCGGCGCCAATGATTAAGAGATCCTTCATCTAAAGTTTTCTCTAGCCCAGGCGTTTACGCCTGGGTAAAGAGAAGTTTCAACTGCATGCCTTATAGAGAAAACGCTGGCGCAGAAAAGTCTCGATTTAACAACACTACAAACTTGGGCACGAGTCCTTATCAACGAGCTAGAATTCCAGAGTTCCTCGCGCCACGACCACCGATGTTCCGCCGACACGAACCTCTTCGACGCTGCCGGGCTTGCCCTTAACTTCGAGACCGATGCGACTCGGACGATTGATGAAGTCACCTTGTTCGATAACGAAACGATAGACGCCGTCGGCAGCGTCTACGCGCGCCGCGTCATGATAGACCAGGTAACCGCCCAGAGGCCCGGCTGCGCTGCCGGTGGCCGGATCTTCGCCGATATTCTGGCCGATGAAAAATCGCGCATGGGCGCGTGCTTCGCCGATTTCAATCGTCTC
>QHXG01000170.1 GCA_003222845.1 Acidobacteriota bacterium
GACCTTGTGACCGAATCGATCGGCGAAGGTAACTCGCGCCGACTTCGAGTCACTCTGAAGTGATCGTCTTGCCCAGCTCATCTCGTACTGTTCGATAAAATCAATCGCGCCGTGTTTGCCCAAACCGATACGATAGTTGCATTGTCAACACCTCCCGGACGTGGCGGGATCGGGGTCATCAGACTCAGCGGTCCAGATGCGCTTCGTATTCTGCGTACGCTCGTCGCGTCAGACTCATTTAAACCTTCACCCAATGTTTTGAGCTTGAAGACCCTCATCGATCCCAAGAGCAGCGAGACTCTCGATGAAGCGCTAGTTTGCTTTTTTAAGGCGCCTCACTCGTTCACTGGAGAGGACGTCATCGAGTTGCATTGTCATGGATCTCCGGTATTGTTGCGCACGATCATCGATATCACACTCTCCCTCGATGCGCGCCTGGCCGCGCCGGGAGAATTCTCGCTTCGTGCAGTTAGCAACGGTCGCATGCAACTTACGGAGGCAGAGGCCATTCGCGACCTTATCGATGCGCATACTGAAGCTGCGGTACATCAAGCAACGCGCCAATTAAAGGGCGAGATTTCAAGGATAATTCAACCCGCGAAGGAGGACCTTCTGAAGATAATCGTTCGTCTCGAGTCTTCGCTTGAGTTCGTCGAAGACGATCTTCCCGCGCTTGAACACGATAAGATTCTCGATTCGCTTCGCGGCCTTACAGCAGACTTGTCCCGACTAGCTCGCACGTTTCGCTCCGGCCGGCTTCTTCGCGACGGAATCAAAGTAGCTTTGGTCGGTCGGCCGAATGTCGGTAAGTCGAGTCTGTTCAATAGTTTACTAGGACACGAGCGAGCCATCGTAACCGAGATTCCGGGAACGACAAGGGACACACTTACAGAGTGGATTGACATCAGCGGCGTCCCGGTCCGGTTAACTGACACCGCGGGAATCCGCGCGTCGACGGACGCCATAGAATCCCTCGGTGTCGATCGCGCCAGACGTGAAGCTGCCGACGCTGATCTATTAATCGTCGTAATCGACGGGTCCGAACCTCTGGGCGACGGAGACCAGGTCGTCCTGTCTGAGGCTCGCGATGCGCGACACATAGTCGCTTTGAATAAATGTGACCTCGCTAAATTTTCCGAAGTTGGCGCCCAAAACGGCCGTGACAGAAACGGCTCCAAAATCATCTCGGTGTCGGCGAAGTGTCTGCTGGGACTTGAGACTTTGCGGGCCGCTGTACTGGAACCTTTTAAGAATGGAAACGGAGAGAGCCAGGGCTTGCTTATCACAAATGCTCGACATCATGATTTGTTACAGCGCTCGGTCGAAGCCATTGGGTCATCTCTTTCCCTGCTTCAGGCCGACGCCAGTGAGGAACTTGTGCTCGTAGGGCTTCACAACGCACTTCGAGGTTTGGGAGAAATAACTGGTGAGACGACAACCGATGAGATCCTGGGACGAATCTTCTCGACATTCTGCATAGGCAAATGAGAATCTGCATTTGTTGGCATTCCAAATAAGAGGGAAGTCTTTATGATTTTCGATGAGGCGTTTGATGTGATCGTAATAGGTGGCGGTCACGCCGGTTGTGAAGCCGCATCGGCCGCAGCCAGGCTCGGAGCGCGAACGGCGCTTCTCACTCTTAACCTGGATCTTATAGGACAGATGTCTTGCAATCCCGCCATTGGCGGAATCGGAAAAGGTCATCTGGTCCGCGAAATTGACGCGCTCGGGGGAATCATGGGCCGGGTCATCGATCGCACAGGCATACAGTTTCGTCTCCTGAACAGGTCGCGAGGCCCCGCCGTGCGGGCGCCTAGAGCCCAAGCAGATCGAGCGCTTTATCGACTTGAGATGCGCCATATGCTTGAGGGCACGCCGAATCTAAGTCTGAGGCAAGGCATGGTTACGAATCTGCTCGTCAAAGGAGACAGTCTATTGGGCCTTGAGTTGCAAGACGCTCGGAGAATTTCCGCCAAAGCGATCGTCATTGCAACCGGCACCTTTCTAAACGGTCGGATTCACACCGGCCGACAGACCTATCAAGGCGGGCGCGCCGGCGAGCCGGCGTCGCTGGAATTCGCCGAAGCACTCCGAAACTTTGGCTTTCGCGTAGGTCGTCTGAAGACCGGAACGCCGCCACGCCTCGACGGCCGAACTATCGATTGGGACGCTTTCGAGCCTCAGCCACCGGATCAGAGAGCAGTTCCGTTTTCTTTCTCCACTCAAGAAATCAGTCAGAGACAGTTGAATTGCTACCTCGCTTACACAAATGAAGACGTACATAAAACGATTCGCGATAATTTACATGAATCCCCCCTTTACTCGGGAAAGATAACCGGTGTCGGCCCTCGCTACTGCCCTTCGATTGAAGACAAGGTCGTAAAGTTTCCTGAGAAGACTCGCCATCAATTATTTGTTGAGCCGGAAGGTTACGAGACGAATGAAGTCTATCTAAACGGGTTCTCTACCTCCCTGCCGGCTCAGCTTCAACAAGAACTCGTAAAACTGATTCCCGGCTTTGACCAGAGTCAAATTATTCGGCCTGGCTACGCCATTGAGTATGATTTCGTGGATCCGAAGGAACTCTCTCCTTTCTTGGAAACGATTCGCTTCAAGGGGCTGTTTCTGGCGGGCCAAATCAATGGGACGACTGGTTACGAAGAGGCAGCGTGTCAAGGGTTATTAGCCGGCGTTAATGCGGGCCTGTCGGCGTTAGGCCGACCGCTGTTTCGTTTGGGCCGGAAAGAGTCGTACATCGGCGTACTGGTCGACGACCTTATCCGGCACGGTGTCGATGAGCCTTATCGTATGTTTACCTCGCGCTCCGAGTACCGTTTGGCCTTGAGATACGATAATGCCGACGAACGCCTGGCGCCACACGGACGTCAACTTGGCTTAACGGGCGATGAAGAATGGGAGCGATTTAATAAACGCAGAACCAGATTAGCCGCTGCTCGTCGAATTCTTAAGGAACATAAGCTTAATCGATCGGACACGCAACACCGGACACTAGGACAGATCGCGGGGCAAGATCTCGGTGACTCAATCACTCTCGCCGAACTTGCGCTTCGTCCCCGCATGAATGCTGAACTCCTTTTCGATCTTCTTCCGGCAGACGCGAAAAGCGAGGTCGCCATCTCAGATTTTGAGTCTGCGCTCGCCGACCACCTGTATGCTGGATACCTGAGTTCTCAGGAGAATACGCTTCGCCGACTTAACCAACACGACAACCTCAACATCCCGTCCGGCTTTTCATTTCGAAATGTTAATAGCCTTTCGCACGAGATGATCGAGCGTCTCGAGCGGGCGCGTCCCAGTAGCTTTGGTCAGGCCCGAGAGGTTCCGGGAATAACTCCAGCCGCTTTGGCTAATCTTCTTGTGCAACTCACCGTCGCTCAATCTCCAACTCAAGCCTGATCGGAGTGTTTCACGTGAAACACTCGGCGACACATGGCGAACGACTTCGTCTGTAGTCTCGCCCTCCCTGTTTGTGCTAATGTGTCCCTGCTTAGCGTGCGGTCGGATTTGAATGGCAAGAACCATCGCCATCGCAAACCAAAAAGGCGGTGTTGGTAAAACCACCACGGCTATTAATCTCGCCGCCTCACTTGCTCAGCTTAGTCAGCGGGTTCTATTGGTAGACGTTGACCCTCAAGCGAACGCAACCTCGGGCCTTGGGATCCAGAGGGCTGCTTTCCTCCGCTCGACCTATCATCTTCTCGTATTGAACGAATCCATAACGAATCTGATTTTGCCGACAAGTTTTGGGCTCGCCGTCGTCCCCTCGGACAGGAACCTTGCAGGAGCTGAGATCGAACTAGTCGACTTCCCTGACCGCGAACTTCTCTTGCGGCGCGCTGTTTCGCCGATTCGCCAAGAATATGACTTCATTGTTATTGACTGTCCGCCCGCGCTAAACCTCCTGACTTTGAACGCCCTGGCAGCCGCCGACGCTCTCTTGATTCCAATCCAATGTGAGTACTACGCACTTGAAGGCGTCTCCGATCTCTTCAATACGCTTAGCCAGGTTAGACGAATCATTAATCCGCAACTCAAAGTCGAAGGCTTGCTCCTCACCATGTACGATGAGCGTACTAATCTATCTTCCGCCGTAGCAGCAGACCTCAGAAGTTTTTACGGGAGCATGGTCTGCGAGACGACCATTCCCAGAAATGTGAGGCTAGCCGAAGCGCCAAGCTATGGAAAGCCGATCATCTACTACGAGCCTCGCTCTCGTGGCGCCGAATCGTACTTACAACTCGCCAAGGAGGTTCTAGCACATGACAAAGAAACCGTTAGGACGCGGGCTGAGCGCCCTGCTCTCGGTGAACTCGCCGCCAGCGGATAACGAAGAAATCCGCGATGTTGAGATCGATCTTATTCGCCCCAACCAACAGCAGCCCAGAACAAGCTTCCAGGAGGAGAAACTTCAGGACCTCGCTCAATCCATTCGTACGAGCGGCATTATTCAGCCCGTACTGGTCCGACGTCGCGGCGGCCTTTTCGAGCTTATCGCTGGCGAAAGACGATGGCGGGCGGCACAAATCGCCGGACTCTCTCGGATCCCGGCAATCGTACGAGATGTCCCCGACGACCGACTCCTCGAGCTCGCCCTAATCGAGAACATCCAGCGCGAAGAACTAAATCCCATCGAGGAAGCAAATGCTTATAAACGACTAATCGAATCGCTGAACCTCACGCAAGAAGAGGTCGCCCAGCGAGTCGGTCGCGATCGCACCTTCATCACCAATTATCTCCGTATTCTGAAGTTGCCCTCCGAGATTCAATCGCTCCTTGAAAGCGAAAAACTCTCCTTTGGGCATGCACGCGCGCTCTTGGGTCTTGGTGATGCCGTTCTTCAACGACGCTTCGCTCAGAAAATCGTCAAGCACAGTTGGTCCGTGCGCGAAACTGAACGCCGGATACGGAACGCTTCTCAACGGGCCAGACAATCTACTCGCGGAACCCAAGTACTGCAAATAGATCCCAACATTCGCGCCGCAGAAGCGAAGATGCGTCGGCGATTGGGAACCCAGGTTCGAATAATTTCAGCCAAGTCCGGTGCCCCCGGCAGGATTGAAATTGAGTACTACAACGCCGCGGATCTCGATCGGCTTTACAATCTAATCCTCGCAAGCGACGAACGGACGTTAGCTGCTTCGTCATAGGTTTTTGGGGAAACCGAAAGAGTACATGACGTAATCCTACTATATACAACGCAGCGCTCTGCGAATAGTGAACCCTCCTCCGCAACTCTGCGTCCGACTTTCTTTGCCCTAGCAACGCAGGCCCGAGCCGTCCGCAGAAATCTTCTTGTTTTTCTTGCCCTGGTAAAGACGGTTGTGTTAGGTTCTCGCCGTCACTGACCTTCTTCGTCAGCATGGCTTTCATCGTTGTACTTTGTACTTCTGGTTATTTCTTTAATGCGAATCGAGCGAGACAGCCCCACCAGCGTTGCTTTTGTAGCAGCCCTTGAGCGCAACTTGACCAGGCAGGCATTCGATACATGGTTCAGACCTTTAACGGTCACCAAACAGGCTTCCGACGGTAAGCTGAGAATTTCCGTTCCCAACACAGTCGCAAAGGAATGGATTCTGTCGAACTATTCCTTCGCGCTAGAGCAGTCCCTGAAAGAGTTGAGTCTCAGCACAGACCGAATTGAGTGGATAGTAACTGCCTCTGATCAGGAGAATCGTTCCCCCGGTGACGACTCTAAGACTGAACCCACAAACACTGGCCGCAATCAACGACCAGAGACTTCGCTGGAGGCTCCGATCAATCTTTCTGCGCTTTCGTCTTCGTCTCTAAACGAGAAGTATACGTTCGGCAGTTTCGTTGTCGCCTCTTGTAATCGATTTGCCCATGCCGCCACTCAAGCTGTCGCGGATGGTCCAGGCAAAACCTACAACCCACTTTATATTTATGGGGGCGTGGGGCTTGGAAAGACGCATCTTATTCAGGCTACCGGTCATGCCATCAGGGCCGCAAACCCCACCTTACAAGTCGTCTATGTTTCTCTTGAGCGATTCATGAATGAATTGATCAACGCGATCAGGTATGGTTACGATAAGACCCAACTCTTTCGGGAAAAGTACCGCTCAATCGACGTTCTGCTAATAGATGACGTTCAGTTCATCGCGGGGAAGGAGCGGACTCAGGAAGAATTCTTTCACACGTTCAATGCTCTCTATGACGCTCAGAAGCAAATAGTACTCACGTCCGATTGCCCACCGCGTGAGATTCCAGAAATCGAAGAGCGGCTTCATTCAAGGTTCGAGTGGGGATTGATTGCGGACATCGAGCCGCCCGATCTCGAAACCAAGATCGCTATCCTGAAAAGAAAAGCCGAAACCCAGCGAGTTGATTTGCCGGACGATGCGGCTTTGTTTCTAGCGAGTAATAGCAAGCACAACATTAGAGAACTGGAAGGATCGCTCGTTAGGGTGTTGGCAATGGCTTCGCTCCGCGGTTCATCGGTTTCGAAGGCTCTAGCGCAAGAAGCATTGCGCCACGTATCGAAACATAATGATGAGCACGCGGTATCCGTTCCTCGTATCCAGAAGGTTGTAGCCGACTATTACAAACTGACCGTGGATAATCTGAGAGTGCGTTCAAACGCTCGCCATGTCCTTGTTCCAAGGCAGATAGCAATGTATCTTTGCAAGCGCCTTACGAAGGCTAGCTACCCGGACATCGCCAGACAGTTCGGCGGGAAGCATCACACAACAGTTATTCACTCTGTGGGAAAAATTGAGAGCCTCATCGGTAAGGATTCGGAACTTGGTACAACGGTGAAGCGACTGATCGAGAGCTTAAGCGATTAGAAGGCTTCCGACACCCGATTGATTTCCACAATTCCAACAAACAGAGCGGAAGGCCGGGCTGTGGAAGAAAGAACTAAATGCGTAATCCGACGGCCACACCATTGGTAAGCACAGATTATTCGAGCGGGAACTTCATAAAATTGACGGCATTTCTCCGTTTCCACAGTTTGACAGACAATACTACTATCACTAAATCTCTTAAACTGTATCAATAAAGTATCGGTTAGAATATTGGCCTGTGCAAAACGTATTTTGTGATATATAAGAACGCAAAAACCGAGGTGTTTAGAAAATGCAATTTGTAGTTGCGCGAGGTGTGCTGCAAAAGGAATTGGCTTTCGTTCAGGGAGTAGTTGAGAGAAAGAACACTATTCCTGTATTAGCGAACATCCTGATCGAGTCTGCGGGTGAAGATTCGATTCGGATTAGCGGAACCGACCTCGATGTCACGATCAGATGTGATGCTGACGCTCAGGAAATTTCTTCTCAGGGAGCGATGTGCATTCAAGCGAGGAAACTATTTGATATTGCGAGATTACTTCCAGACGCGCCCGTAAAGTTTCACAAAGAAGAGAATGAATGGGTAACCGTCGAGTGTGACCAGTCAAAATTCAGACTGCCCGGCATCTCGAAGGATACTTTTCCCGAGTTGCCTGGTTTTAAGTCCACCCCACTTAAGTTGCCGGCCTCTCTGCTTAAGCTGCTAATCGACCGCACAATCTTCGCGATCACGCAAGAAGAAGGACGGTACACGCTGTCCGGTGCCAAGTTCGAGTTGGACGGAAAAGGAATTACGATGGTGACAACCGATGGTCACCGGCTGGCTTTCGCGTCGACCAGGGAAACAGGCACCGACGCTCAGAGTACTACTTTGGATGTCCTGATCCCACGAAAGACTCTTGCCGAACTCACAAAGCTCACATCTGATTTTGATGGTGATATAAGTCTCGGCGCGGACGAGAATCACGTTTACTTCCAGGTAGGTTCGAGGCTTTTGATTTCGCGGTTGTTAACTGGGCAGTTCCCTAACTACGAGATGGTGATGCCGAAGAACAACGATCGCAGGGCTGTCTTCGACACGCTAAGTCTCAATCAGGCTATTCGTCGCGTCGCTTTGATGGCTGATGATCGTTCGCACGCGATTAGATTTCATCTAAGCAAAGAACAATTGTTGATTAGCTCACAGAACGCGGAAGAGGGGGAAGCGCGAGAGACTCTCGGAACTGACTTCGAGGGTGAAGACACTGAGATAGGATTCAATGCGCAATACCTACAGGACTTTTTGAACGTAGTAGGATCCGAAAAGATTGCTTTCGAGTTCAAGGACGGAAATTCACAAGCTCAGTTGAAGCCGATATCGGATGAGAAACAAGACTACAGATACGTAGTAATGCCGATGAGACTGTGATTTTTTCGCACAATTGCCGAAGATTTTTCGGGACGGGCGCCGACGTTAGACGTGGCGCTCGTTTTTCTTTCCTGCGTGTTCTCTGATAGCAATCAACCAAACGTTGGCGTGTGTTAGAATTCATCATGTTCCTTCGATCGATCAGGGTTCAAGATTTCAGAAACCTGCAAGGTGCAATCGATTGGGGCAAAGGCACGAACCTCATCTACGGCAACAACGGCCAGGGGAAAACGAATTGGCTTGAGGCCGTTCACTTTCTCGCCCACGCAAAATCATTTCGCACCCGCCATCCTCACGAAGGTATAACGTTTGGAAAGACAGCGGCATTAATCCGCGGATGTGTTGCCACCAGTGGAGCAATCGAGCGCGAACTGGAAGTCACCATCCGACCAAATGGCAAACAGACGTCGGTCAACGGCAAGCGCGAATCTCTGACGCGTTATGCGTCGCAGTTGCACGCCGTCTGGTTTACCGCGGACGAATTGGAAGTGGTGCGCGGTGGTCCTGAGGCGCGTCGTAATTTCATCGATCGGGGAGCGATGTCACTCCATCCGCCATACACGCAAACCCTCGCCAACTACAACAAGGTAATCAGGCAGAAGAAAGCGTTGTTGCAGCAACATGGCGAAGGTAGTCCAACGCTCGATGAAATGGCCGAACTTATTGAGCCATGGAACAGGCAACTCATCACTCTCAGCGCTCAGATTCATCGGACGCGCAACGAATACGTCGACCTGCTTCACGAAGCGCTCGAGCACAGCTTGTTTGGCGACACCATTTCTATTCGATACGTTTCCTCGTTGGAAGGAAAGGGTGATTTGAAGAATTACGAAAGCCTCATAGCCGAACGTCTCAAGCTGCGTTTGCCGGCCGAAGTGTTCGCCGGCGCCTGTTTGATCGGGCCGCATCGCGATGACCTGGACATCCTTTTTGGCGATCGCAATCTGCGCAGTTTTGGCAGCTCTGGCCAGCAGCGTAGCGCATTGATAACACTTGATTTAGCGGCGATTTCCGTGTATCATTCCAAGCATCAAGATTATCCGATTTTCCTCATTGATGACGTGGACGCAGAACTTGACGGAATCCGCATTGAACGGCTGCTGGAATACCTGGAAGGGCGCACTCAAACATTCGTCACCACATCAAAGCGGAGCCACTTCGAACGGTTCACTCGCAGGGCCAATTTTTATGAAGTGAGCGGAGGCGTAGCGAAAGAAGAGAGAGGTGTGAGTGCGGCGACTGTGAGCTCATGAAAGGTCATCGGAGAATAGCGACAACGGAAGTGAAGGTATAAACGAATTGGCAACACCATCATCGAATATTAAGCACAAGAAAGAGACCTACGACGCGTCGACGATAGCCGTGCTCGAAGGCCGCGATGCCGTGCGCAAGCGTCCCGCGATGTACATCGGTTCGACCGGCGAGCTGGGATTGCATCATCTGGTTTACGAAGTAGTCGATAACTCGATTGACGAAGCGCTGGCAGGTTATTGCGACGCCGTCGAAGTCGCGATTCATCTCGACAACTCGATCACGGTCGTGGACAACGGACGCGGCATCCCGGTGGATTTGATGAAGAAGGAAAGACGCTCCGCGGCCGAAGTCGTAATGACCAAACTGCACGCCGGCGGAAAATTCGATTCGAATGCCTACAAGGTTTCGGGTGGACTACACGGTGTCGGCGTGTCAGTAGTTAATTTTCTTTCTGAGTTGTTACACCTGGAAATCTGGCGCGACGGTTTGACCTACGAACAGGAGTACGAACGCGGCATTCCGGTAGCGCGCTTGGAACAGACCGGCAAGACGCGAAAGCGCGGAACCAAGATCACCTTCAAGCCTGATTCACAGATTTTCGATACCGTCGAATTCAGCTTTGACAAATTGTCTGAGCGACTGCGCGAGAAAGCTTTTCTCAATAAAGGAATTCGGATCACGATCAAGGACGAGCGCGAAGAGCCGGAGAAGTCTCACGAATTTTACTATCGCGGCGGCATCGCGGAATTCGTCAAGCACCTTAACAAGAATAAGACCGTCCTGCATGACAAACCGATCTACTTTGAGAAAGTAGGTGATGCGCTGTCGATTGAGGTGGCCATCCAATACAACGACGGCTACGACGAGAAGGTTTATTCATTCGCGAACAACATCAATACTGTCGATGGCGGCACGCACCTGTCCGGATTTCGCTCCGCGTTTACGCGCACGATCAATGCTTACGCGCAGTCGTCGGGCCTGGCGAAGAATTTCAAAGGATCGCTCACGGGCGATGATGTGCGCGAAGGCCTGGTAGCCGTGATCTCAGTCAAACTTCCGCAGCCTCAGTTCGAAGGACAAACCAAAGGCAAGCTCAACTCTGACGTCAAAGGCGCCGTCGAATCATTCCTTAACGATCGTCTGACGGAATTTCTCGAGCAGAATCCTACGGTTGCGCGACGCATCGTCGGCAAGTCGCTGGATGCCGCGCGCGCCCGTGACGCGGCGCGAAAGGCGCGCGAGATTGTACGGAAAGGCGCGCTGGGTTCGACGATGTTGCCGGGCAAACTCGCCGATTGTCAGGAGCGCGATCCGGCGCTCTCGGAAATCTACATCGTCGAGGGCGATTCCGCCGGCGGCTCGGCCAAACAGGGACGCGATCGAAAGAACCAGGCGATTCTTCCGCTGAAAGGAAAAATTCTTAACGTTGAAAAAGCGCGCTTTGACAAGATGCTGGCGCACGGCGAAATCAAATCGCTCATCATGGCGCTCGGCACCGGCATCGGCAAAGAGGATTTCGACGCCGCGAAGCTGCGCTATCACAAGATCATTCTGATGACCGACGCTGATGTTGACGGCTCGCACATTCGCACGCTGCTGCTGACATTCTTCTTCCGTCAGATGCCACAGTTGGTCGAGCAGGGTTTCGTCTACATCGCGCAGCCGCCACTCTTCAAAGTCAAAAAAGGGAAGAAGGAAGAGTACATCAAGGACGAAGGTCAGATGGTGCGCTACCTGATGCGCCAGGCGACCACCGACATGAAGGTTCTGTCGGGCAAAGCGAAGACCGCGACCGAAGGTGAGCAGCTCGCGCGCTCGCTCGAGCGCATGGTTGACTTCAAACGCTATTGCGAAAAAGCAACGCGGCGCTTAAGCGGCGATTCGCATTTGCTGGATACTTTGCTCCACGCGTTCGCCGGAGAGCGCGGTGTGCTGCGCGAGGAAGGCATGACGCTGCGTCGAGCTTTCCAGGATGGTGATTTGATAGCTCGCGTCGAAGGCGTGCTGGACAAAGCGGGCTACAAGACTGAACTGTCAACTGACGAAGAGCATGGCCTCTGGGAAATAGAAACGATCACCAACTCGGGCGTGGCGGTCACCATCGATTGGAACTTTGCCAGCTACGTTGAATTTCAAAAAGCAGTCGAGCTGTTCATGAAACTCGAAGATCGCCTACCCGCGCCGTTCATCGCCGGCGAGAACGGCCAGAGCGAAGAGATTGCCACGCGCGAAGCTTTGCTCGATCGCGTGCTCGCAGCCGCGAAGAAAGACCTGACGATTCAACGCTACAAAGGCCTGGGCGAAATGAATCCCGAACAGTTGTGGGAAACCACGATGAACCCCGAAACGCGGACCCTGCTGCAGGTTCGTATCGACGACGCCGTCGAAACCGACGAAATCTTCACCGTGCTGATGGGCGATCAGGTCGAACCCCGCCGCAAGTTCATTGAGGATAACGCCCTGGATGTCCGCAACCTGGATATTTAGCGCGTCGCGGCTTCAGGCAATTTGAAGTACGCGCGTCCTCTTGCTTTCCGTTCTTCGTTGGCGAAAAATTGAAGTCATGAAGCGTTCCGGAGTTGCTGATCTGCCGCTGCACGGCGGACGCGTGCCGCATTGGCTGGCGCAGCGTATGACCAGGCTCGGCACGGCGATCACCGAAACAATTATTCGTGATTACGGTACGTCAGCGTTTCTCTCGCGCTTAAGCGATCCATTCTGGTTTCAGGCGCTCGGCGCGGTAATGGGAATGGATTGGCACTCGTCAGGCATCACCACGTCCGTGATGGGCGCGCTCAAGCGTGGCCTCGCTCCCTGCGCGAACGAACTTGGCATTTACATCTGCGGCGGCCGCGGCCGCTTCTCGCGCAATACACCAAACGAATTGCGTCAGATAGCAACGCAGCGCGGGTTTGATGGTGAAGCGCTGGTGCGTACCAGCCGGCTGACGGCGCGCATCGACAACAATGCGATTGCTGACGGCTTTCAGATTTACCTGCACAGCTTCGTTGTCACCGCGAACGGGGAGTGGGCGGTCGTGCAGCAGGGCTTGAATGACCGCACCGGCATGGCGCGTCGTTATCATTGGCACTCGGGGACGGTGAAAGATTTCGTGAGCGAGCCGCACACGGGAATTGTCGGCGAGCACCAGGGCACGATCATGAATCTCGTGAATGCCGCCGCGCGACCGGCGCAGAATGCTTTACTCGACATTGCTCATGAGCATCCAGAGAAAACTTTGCGCGAAGCGGCTATTGTTGCCGGCAGCGTGGATAACCTATCTGCGAGTGGCACGGGCGTCCCACCCGTGAATCACGCGCAAAATGCGCCAGCTAATTTCACCCGTCACCTACGCATGCCGGCTCATCATGAGGTTCGATCAACCAACATCGATCTCAAGCGACTCGGTGCCGTGCTCGCGATTGCGTACGAACGCGACCTACATGATTTCGCTGAGCTTCTGCTGTTGGAAAAACTCGGGCCGCGCACTCTGCAATCACTCGCGCTGGTAGCCGAGGTGGTTCATGGCGCGCCCAGCCGCTTTGACGATCCCGCGCGCTTTTCGTTCGCGCACGGCGGCAAAGACGGTCACCCTTTCAAGGTGCCTTTGAAGACTTACGACGCCTCGCTCGACTTTCTCCGCAATTCGCTCGACCGCGCGCGGGTCGGCGATCGAGAAAAGCTCGACGGCTTCCATCGACTGGATCGTTTCGTGCGCACAATCGAAACTCGCCTGGCGCCGGAAGCGAACTTCGACGCGCTTATTGCGCATGAAAAAGCGATCTCGCCCTCACTCGACGGGCGTTCGGTCCTTGACGATAAGCCGGGACGTTTCTTCGTCGGCAGGAATCAGCAACAGAAGCTTTTCTGATCGTTGCTCTTTCTTAAAAGGAGTTGAGCTTGATCATATGTCATTTGCGCTACTTTATTGACCCCGAAAAGATCGACGCGTTCGAGCATTACGCGCAAGTGTGGATGCGGCTGATTGAGAAATACGGTGGCACGCATCATGGATACTTCCTGCCGGACGACGCCCCGCCATCGGCAAGGTTCAGCTTTCCCGGCGTCGGTGAAGCAGGTCCCACAAATGTGGCGGTAGCGCTATTCAGTTTTCCCAATCTTGAGGCGTATGAAAGATACCGTCGCGAGGTGAAGGAAGATCCGGAATGTCTCGCGGCGACGAAACACTACGAACAGACCCGATGCTTCACGAAGTATGAGCGCACCTTTATGAAACCGGTGGAACGCGATGATTAGAAGATTGTCTTCTGGGCCGTTGGCCCAGGCTATTGTATTTCGCGCCCTTGGCGCTTAACTGCGCGGATGATCTTTCCTGCCTTGTCTGTGTAATCTGCGTAATCTGTGGATAGAGACCTAAGCGCAGCGCGCAAACTCCATCGCTCCGGCCGTCTGGGCGCGCGAGACCGCCGGCCATAATTCGACCCCGGAGGTAATTTCGAAAACAGAATCCAGGCGCGTGACTTCGAGGACCTGGCTTACAAGTTTGGTTACATTCATCAGTTTGAAGCGCATACCTCTCGACTCCGCTTGCTGGCGCAATTCCAACATCAGTCCGAGGCCGCTGGCATCAATGGCGCTTACCCGCCCGAGGTCGAGTACGACTAAGCTGGCCCGTAATTGAGAATCCATCGCCTGTCGCAGACTTGCCTTTTCACCATTCACGATTCGTCCCTGCAGACAGAGGACCGTGACATTGCCCAGATTCCTTGTGTGTACTCTTAACATAACCAAACTCCCCTGAATCATGTTGCGCAAACTGTCAGTTTGCGATGCTTACCCTTTGCCCTTACCCCTTTGCGCTTTGCACTTGTAATTAGTAAGTGGGCCGAGTCGTAATTCCGTTTCAACTATTTTCAGAAAATTCTCCGCGCCCGTTCAAAAACTTCTGCACGCATACAGTTCTCCGTCGCACCCGTTCTTCACGCCTTCACAACTAAGACGCCAATACCTTTTGCTTCGTTAACATCGAGCCTTAAAGAACCTACGAGAAAACCGTCAAAAAGGTTGCTCCCCGCTGTAACAGAATCGTCTGAGCGGCGCCTTCGATCACGATGACTGGTCATTTGCACTGACCCGGAAGAGACGACGGGATACTCACGAGAGTCACAAGGAGATGATGAGGGGACCGGAGCAGTGAGATTCGTACGCAGTGGCCAGCGCACAAGCACTTACTTTCTGAAGTTTACATACATCCCTGATTCTGGGATAAACTGAGGGCTATGAGCACGCAGGAATTGATTAGCAAAGAAGTCGAGAATCTCCCCGAGCCCTTGCGGCGCGAGGTTTATGATTTCGCACACTTTCTCCATTTGAAATCGAAAGGTGAACTGCAACTACTAGAGGAGTTCCAATTGTGGGAAGCCGCTAGTGACGAAGACATGCAGAACCTCGAACGTAGCACGGCCGAGGTGGAATAGATGGCGCGCGGCGATGTATTGCTTGTCAGTCTCCCGCCAAGCGATCGCCGCGAACAAAGTGGCCGTCGCCCAGCCGTTGCGGTGCAGACTGATCAAGCGGGCGAGCCAATGTTGATAGTCGCTCCTGTTACTTCAAATCTCGCCGCCCTGCGTTTCTCCTTCACTGTCCGTGTCGAGCCTTCGCCCGAAAATGGACTTACGTTGCCATCCATCATCATGGTTTTTCAGATGAGAGCAATAGATAAAGTTCGGATCATTCGTCGTATTGGCCGAGTTTCGAACGAGGACATGGAACGCATCCACGCGGAAATCTGGCGAATGCTAAAACCGCCTGATTCATAACGACTGGCGCTAACTTTTGTTCTAAAGATTGGATTGCGGCTCGGCCGCCGCACAGTGCGGTAAGCCTCGGGCTTACCGGAACAATGATCGAAGGAACTTGAGGCTGCGCCTCGCAATGATTCGTTGTCGGCGCGCTGGAAGGATGCAGTGATAGGTGGAATATTAG
>QHXG01000465.1:0-2097 GCA_003222845.1 Acidobacteriota bacterium
CGGGAAGACCGCCAGCCGAAAGAAAAGGTCACCGCGAAATTCTCCATTATCGACGGCCGCACGCAAGTCTTTGTTGGTGGCAGCGACGATGCGCACATCGACCGGAATTGACGCCTTGCCTCCGATCCGATCGATTGATTTCTCTTCAATTGCGCGCAACAGTTTTCCCTGAACCGCCAATGGCAGCTCGCCGATTTCATCGAGAAAGACTGTGCCGCCTGACGCCAGTTCAAATTTGCCCAGGCGGCGTTCACCTGCTCCAGTAAACGCCCCGCGTTCGTGTCCGAACAACTCGTTTTCGATCAAGGTTTCAGGAATAGCAGCGCAGTTAATCGCCACGAAGGGTTTGTCGCGCCGGTTCGAGAGATGATGAACCGCGCGCGCGAAAAGCTCTTTGCCGGTTCCTGATTCTCCCAGTAAGAGCACTGTAGCCTCAGTCTGCGCGACGCGTTGGGTCTCGGCAACCGCTCGTTTGATCGCGTCTGACTCGCCAATGATACGGGGAAAGCCGTAACGCTTTGACCACTCTTCGCGCAACAGAAGATTCTCCGTGCGCAGGCGCAATTGCTCAAGCGCTCGCTCAACGAGCAGCAGCAAGTGATTCGAATCGACCGGCTTCTGTAGAAAATCGTGCGCACCGTCCTTCATTGCCTGCACGGCCTCATCAATCGATCCGTATGCTGTCATTACAATTACCGGCACGTCATTGTCGGCATTCTTTGACGCCCGCAGCACGTCCAGCCCCGAACCGTTCGGCATGCGCAGATCAGTCAGCACGATCTTATGGGGCACGCGCCCAATCTCGTTAATGGCCTCGCGTGCGTCAGCCGCTTCGGTGACTGAATAACCTGCGTGCTCCAGCGTCAGCCGCAAAACGCGACGCAAACTCTCTTTGTCTTCGACCAGAAGAATGTCAGGCATGAAGTCCGATGCTACCTGCGCAGTAGCCGGCAAACTGCGCACCAGCATGATTCACTGCGATGCGCAACGTGTCAAGAATAGATTGTCAGTTAAGTGTCGCGATCATCGCTGATGATGGCTGTTTGGCGGGCCGGAACTAGGTCTGCTATTCGGAACTCTAAGAACTGTAAGTCCTTCTTTGGAGATGGTTGGTGGTTACTGCAAGAAAACAACTTGACGCTCACTATTGGCGGGAGTATTATCCGCCCAGTCCCAAAGAGGTTCGCGAAGAGCAATTAAGCGGCTTCAATGCTATTTTTTGAAAGCCAATTTTCCGAGAAGATTATGCTCCCTTATCGCGACGCATTCTTTAACAAAAATCCCGTCTCGCGGGTAATGCAGACCTGACGACGCCCAGCTTGGAAGAGGCAGTCGTCGGCCAAAGCGTTAATGCGCCACACAAAGGAGCGTCCTTCATGGACCACACCATCTTCACGGGCCAGAGAATCTGGTGCCCACTCTGCACGGATCATCGTACATTTCTACGAATCCCAAACGCAGCGAGACTGTTGGAGGGCTCCGATCATCAAGCGCGTCTTAACCCAGCCGCGTTGGCGAAGCGGCTTGTGCCACGAGCCTCTGGCACACTGCGTCTGAGGAGGCGCCCTTTATATGATCCGGTCGGTACCGGCTCGCGGTTCTGACCCGAGGCGCCCCAACTCTAAGTTTCAAGTTTACCCGGCCCTTTTGATGTACTCTGCGCGATAATCTATTATTTTCGCGTGGAATTTGGATTAATGAAACTTCTCCTAATAATTCTTTTTATTCTGGCGTTTGCTTCCCTGAGTTTCGGACAAACGCCGTCCACTTCACCAACGCCGACGCAATCAGCTTCACCAGAAAAAGGAAGAGCAAAACCCTTCGGCTTCAGCCTCGGAAAATATAGAGATAAAGAGCAACGGAATTCTCAAAACAAACAAGAGAGCAATGAGCCTGTTGACGTCGAAAGCATTCGGGTAACAACTGATTTGGTCGTCAATGATGTTTTGGTGACGGATCAAAATGGAAAAATGATTAGCGAACTCAACAAAGACGATTTTGTTGTAACGGAAGATGGCGCGCCGCAAAAGATTGAAGTGTTCTCTCCCGGCGAAAGCGCAACTGTTCCACGCTCGATCGTGCTCATAATTAATAGTT
>QHXG01000465.1:2225-3729 GCA_003222845.1 Acidobacteriota bacterium
TGGATTCCGTTGAAAAAAGATCCCTGGAAAGGAGAGTAATCCCTGGATTAGGACACTACTTACCAATTTTCCCTGGGTGCGGCAGCAGCCGGGAATTCGAAGCCTTGCTCGCTACTCTAAATGAAATGTTTGAGGAGAAGAACCGTCAACCAATTATTATTTTTCAGGGAGACGCGACTGAAGTGACGTTTCTTAAACCCGATAAAGATGCGCCTTACCCAATCTATGATTCAATCAGGGAGATAAGCGGATTGAGATTTTGGGAGAAGGGAACATCGATGAGTCATCTTGGATTCAGCGATGTCAAAGAGGCCATCGAAAGATCGAGAGCGACGATTTATTCAGTCGCCACGGGAATTCGATTTCTCGGCTTCTCAAAGAAGGAGCGGATGACGCGCGGTGAAATTTCGGTTGAAAACGTTTGGAGATCGATCTCTCTTGGGTTGAGAGTTAATCCGAGGATAATGGCAATGTTTCGGTACAGACCTACGAAAGTGCGAACGGAATTTTTCACGGAAGTATTACCCGAGTAATCAAGTACGAGACCGCAAACTCAGAGAGGTGAAAGTTGAGGTGCGAAATCATCCTGAATATGTCGTCACAGGACGAAAGGCTTATCGTCCTCAATAAAACGAGCAGGCTGCCGGCAAAACGGTAGTCGACTCAATAGAAGGTCAGACCGTCACCGTCTCACGATCTATACCAAACTGCCTCGCAAGGAGACCATTAGCGCGAGCCAGCACGTCGGCGACTGAGTACGGCTTGCGAATCACTTCATCGATGCGCGCCTTTTGGTAAGTTTGTCTCTGTGACAACCACAGACTTGGAAAGTCTCTGAGACCAGGCGCTTTTGATGTATCCTGCGTTCCGGTGGAATTTGGGTCTCATGAAACTTCACTTAACAATTGTCTTGTTTCTTGCTGTGGCTTCGCTATCGTTTGGACAGACACCGTCGGCTTCACCAGTGCCTACCCAATCAGCTTCACCGGAAAAAACAAGAGCAAAAACCTTCGGCTCCAGCCTTCAAAAATATAAAGCCAAAGAGCTACGGGATTTTCAAGATAGACCAAAGAGTAATGAGCCTGATGACGTCGAAACCATTCGGGTAACAACGGATTTGGTCGTCAATGATGTTCTCGTGACCGATCAAAATGGCAAGATGGTCACCGAACTCAACAAAGACGATTTTGTTGTGACGGAAGATGGCGCGCCGCAAAAGATTGAAGTCTTTTCGCCTGGCGAGAGCCTGTCTGGTCCGCGCTCCATTGTCTTGATTATTGATTGTTACGTTGTACAGGCCCCTTATCTGAAGAACAGCATTCAAGCCGCAAAGACGCTGGTTGATAGACTCGCTCCGCAAGACAAGATGGCGATTGTCACGGTTGATGTAAAACTGGTGGTGGATTTCACCGCCGACAAAAACCCTACTCAAAAACAAATTAAGTTCGCTGCTGAAGGATCCATGGCTTGAGAGCCGTAAAGAACTTATTGCTTTGCTCCCACA
>QHXG01000466.1 GCA_003222845.1 Acidobacteriota bacterium
GCAGCGGATTGTTATTTTTCAGGGAGATGGAAGTGAAATAGTTCAGCTTTCCCCGGATAACGATACTATTTACAAAATCGCCAACTCAACCTGGGAAACAGCGCGAGCGGGATTTAACCCAAAGAAGCCGGTAAAGAATTTTGAATTCAGCGATATCAAAGAAGCCATCGAAAGATCACGAGCGACGATCTATTCAGTTGCTCCCGGAATTCGATTTCTTGGACTCTCAAATGAAGAGCAGAAGGCACGGGCTGAGTTATCGTTTACGAATCTCTATAGAAATTGGAGAAGGATATATGGAGGGCGGGGGGAACCTCCTGCGAGACTGCGTGAACTGGATCAGTCGCTACTTGAGGAAATGCTGTTAGCAGGGCAAATAGCCATGTTTAGAATTGCTGAATTGTCGGGCGGCGACCTCGGTTTCATCGAAAAACCGGAAGACGCGGAAGGGGTTTACTCGAAGATTTTCAAGCTAATCAGCAATCGGTATCTCATCGGATATTACCCGACCAATCAAGTACGAGACGGAAAACGCAGAGAGATGAGAGTTGAGGTTCGAAATCACCCTGAATATGTCGTCACAGGACGAAAGGATTATTTTCCTCAATAAGTCTGGCTGTGCGAGCGCGCGACAGCTACGCTGTCGGCAAAAACAGTAGAGGGACCAAAGAAAAGATCAGACGGTCACCGTCTCGCGACGTTCGGCGGCCTGTTTCGCTAAGAGCGTATTAGCTTTAGCCAGCACATCAGCCAGAGCGTAGGGCTTGGGGATCACTTGATCGATTCGCGCTTTTTGATAATCCTCGTCGGCAATCATTTCTGAAAAACCGGTGGCGATAATTACGGGCAGGTCGGGGCGAAACTCTTTGACCCAGCGCGCGACGTGCAGACCGCTCAACTCAGGCAGGCCGAGGTCGCACACCATCAAATCAAATTCACCTTTGTCCAGGCGATCGAGGGCTTCGGCGCCGGTGGTGGCTTCGGTTACTTCATGACCCTGGGCGCGGAACGCATCGTTCAAGAGCACGCGCACTCTCTCTTCATCTTCGACTACCAGAACGCGTGCCGGCTTTGTTCCGTTGGTTGGCGCCAGAGGTGTGGCCACGGCAGGCGAAGACGATTCGTGAAGCGGCAGAATTACCTCGAAACGAGTTCCTTTTCCAGGGGCGCTGATAACGTTGATGTGGCCGCCGTGATTCTCGATGATGCCGTGCGAAGCGGAGAGGCCGAGGCCCGTGCCGCGTTCACTTTTGGTTGAGTAATGAGAAATGGAAAATGATCAGTTCTTCGGCTCGTATTCACCGCGAGCGCGAGCTGTCTCATAATCCGAATCCACGAGGCGCATCGACAAGCGCACGGGGCGATAGTCGAAAGGAGCGGGGCCGCCCAGAGCGTTTTGAATTGCGTTGACAATGCCGTCCTGATTGTGACGAAAACGGAGCACGTTGCCGTGCTGATTGAGGATCACGAATAGCACGACCCGCCCGCTCTTCGTTTTCATCTCACCGACCAATGAGCTGGCGCCTCCATCCGTGTGCACGAGAGTTCCGGTCTTTGCGATCACGCTACCTCGCTCCAGCGCATCCGTGTAACGATCTTCCAATGTTCCCGGATCGATTCCAGCCACGGGCAGAATATCCGAAAGTGAAAGGTTGTGTTTCCGCAGCTCGTCGCCAAGCGCGCGTAGAATCTTCATCATAGCGCGCGGCGTCACGCGATTAATGCCAAGGCCGCTGGTTGACGACAACGCGATCTCGTCCGCGCTGATTTTTAACTTGTCCGCCAGCGTCGCGCTCACTGCCTGTGGCCCACCCACGTTTTCGCCAATGCGTTCGGCCATGAAGTTATTCGAATAACAGAGCAAGACTTTCAGAACGTCCACGAGTTTGCTCGATTTATGCGTGAGTAGCGGAACGGCTTCCGGCGGCGCTGAACCAACTTGCACGTCGCCCGTGATGGTGACGCTCGGCACGCTGCTAAGACTCTCTTTGTCACCAACCAGGGTGCGGTCGTCGAGCCATGCTCGAGTCGCGCTTGCCGAGCGCCGGGCGGCATCCAGCGTTTCAAGAAACTGCTGACCTGAGTGTTTCTCCGACCAGTCGAAGTTCATCGCGAAGCCCGGCGCGACAATCAGGTTACCAGTGATTGTACGGATCCCAAGCTGGTTCAACTCCCGGGCCAGCATGATGGCGTGTTCGTAATGAAAAGAGGGATCGCGCCCCGCAACTATCAAGTCTCCCGTCAGCGTTCCAGTCGTCTGGTCGATCTTGCCGCCAGCCCACAGCGAAGTCACAAAACGATGCTCGGGTCCGAGGTTCTGCAAAGCCACGAGCGCAGTCGCCAGCTTGACTGCTGAGGCCGGATTGAATTTCTCGTCAACCGATTGTGCGGCGACTGTCGATCCCTCGAGAGTTTCTGCGAGCACACCTTGCCATCCGTAAATTGACGTCAGATACGATGGCTGCGTCGGCGCAGGTGTAACTGGCGAAATGGAGCGAGACCTTCCCGAGTTGTCCGCTGGAGGTTGAGCTTGTTCTACGCGCTGCTTTGCATCAGACTGCAAGACAGGAGTCGCGGAACTTTGTTGACCAAATGCGAGGGCCACGCCCAGCAAAATAATGGCCAAGGCAATTCCTGTCTTCATCAATCTCTGTCGTGCATTCATCATTTGATCGATAGTAAGTTCAGGGAAAGCGCGCCGGGTAGGCCTCGCGTCGTCGTCGCTAATCATATCATGGAACAAGCTTGCGAGGTCCCCTCCTTCCAAAAACGCTCGACTTCGATGCTGACAACTTGTGACAGGATGCATTGTCCGGGCGTGGTTCGCGTCGCAAGTTCGTTGACAGGGAAATGAACGCGCACCTAGAATTCACTTGTTGAAGTTGTGCCACGCGTTCATGCACCTGTAACCGTCGATCGTTTGCGCGTCACATATTTGGCGCGGCGCAATGAGATTCGAGCCAGGTTAAGCGAATTCACCGAAGTTTGGCACACAGCTTCAGACGCGCGCCTTTGGGAAGAGATGGTCTTTTGCATCTTCACCGCCGGCGCATCGGCAAAGATGGGCCTGCGAGCGGTAGAAGCGGTGCGGCCGTTATTGAAAGCCGGTAGGCAGAAGACCATGACGCGTGCGCTGGTCGAGGCGGGCGCCCATCGTTTTCCGAATGCGAGACCGGAGTACATCGTGATCACACGAAATTACTTACAGAGATCGTTTTCGATGCGCCTGCGCGAACGACTGGAAAGCTTTCGCGTCGCGTCTGAACGTCGCGATTGGCTCGCGCAAGACCCGCGCATCAAAGGACTCGGCTACAAAGAGGCGAGCCACTTTTTGCGAAACGTAGGCTTCAAAGGATACGGCATCCTGGACAAGCACGTCGTTCGATGTCTGGCAGAGATGGGC
>QHXG01000467.1 GCA_003222845.1 Acidobacteriota bacterium
CGCTCAGCGGGCCCTCCGCAGCGGAGACTTCGAGCGCGCCGAACAAATTTATCGCGAGTTGTTGGCGAAGGACGATCGCGACACCGACGCGCGACTCGGCTTAAGTCAGGCGCTGCTGAAACTAAGACGGTTGCAGGACTCCTTCGATCACGCCGCGCGCGTCATCGCCATCGATCCGCTCTCGGCCCGCGCCCATGCACTGCTCGGGTCCGCCATCCTGGCTTCAGGAGACTTTCGCCTTTCAGTGGAAGAGTTTCGCACCGCACTAAGTTTGGATGAGAACCAAGCGATGGCCATAGCCGGTCTGGCAATGGTCGATTATTACGAGAA
>QHXG01000099.1 GCA_003222845.1 Acidobacteriota bacterium
TCGGACACACCGGCTTGCCAATTGGTTATGTTTTAAAGCTCTGGCTGGCGGCAGCAGTTGGAACCGGCTTTGGTTGGGCCATCAAGCTCGCAATTGGAGTGCGCCATCCGGTGATTGTCGCGACGTTGGTGCTCGTGCCTTACGGACTGGCTTACTTTGCAATCAGTTCGGCGCTGAAGGTATCGGAGGCAAACGCTGTTGTGGGACGCGTATTGGGTTTTGTTGGGATCCGAACGCGATAGAATCAGGCGCTCGCTTTGATCTCGTAGCGCTCAATCTTAAGGTAAAGACCGCGTCGCGTAAGGCCGAGTTCTCGAGCAGCGCGGGAAATGTTGCCCTTGTGTTTGCGCACTGTGTCACCGATCATTCCCGTTCAACTTCTGACAGCGCGTCGGCCAGCGTTACACCTTCCAATAAGATAGTTTTCGAGGGACTACCGTTCGTCGTGCCCAGCCGCGTCACCGAAGCCGGGGGCGCCGATGGAACACCAATCCGCCGAAGTTCAGGTGAGAGGTGTTCCGGCGTGATCAAGGTATTGTTGTCTGCGCGCGCCACGATTCGCTGAATGATAATTGTTTTGGTAAGAGAGTGGGATGAACCGGGAATCTGATGTGGGAGTGATTGTATGTTTCTAAGTTATTCGAGAGACATGCAGATTGTGTTGTCTCCGTTAATTGCCGAGTCACTAACGACAGTACCGTCGCTAACAATAGTACCGTCACTAAGAAGCGTGCCATCAGTGATCAGGACACCGTCGCCGAGCAATACTCCATTAGTCATTAAGACTGTGCCATCGCTCATCGTGATGCCGCTGCTAATCATGATGTTGTCGCCTAATAGCACGCCGCTCGACAGCATCGTTGTGTCGCCCAGCAAAACACCATCGGTAAGCAGCACACCATCGCCGAGCAAAACTCCCAAGTCATAAATCGCCTGGTATTTGGTAATCAGATCCGATCCGTTCGCCCAGTCATACTGGAACAGCACGCCTTTCGCCCATTCGAAGGTTTGGCCGGCGATCGTAGTTTGTGGCGTTGGGGCAGATGAGGTTAGCAGGGATGCCCCAACTTGAGTGCTGGATGACAAATCCTTTCGGACCAGCTTGGCCAAACGGATCGCGCCTTCAATATTCAGTTCCCCTGCTCCTTGTTCAAGCATATTGAATCCGGCAAGTGGCTGCGCTGTGTACATCAAGATCATTTTGATCAAATTGGGCGTAAGGCTTGGGTTAGCCTCCAGCAACAAGGCCGCGGTTCCGGACACGACTGGAGAGGCGACCGAGGTCCCGCTCATCCGCATCACATTTGTCTTTCCGGGCATACCCAGGCCCGGGTTAGACGTGAGGAGCCTATTGCTCGGAGAAGCATCGCCGATGATTTTGTTTCCAGGTGCAGCCAGGTCGGGTTTGATGAGGTTGTCATAGTGTTTGACGCCGACCGTATCGGTCCAGTAACTGCGTGTCGGGCCGCGCGAGCTATAAGTCGCGATTCCGTCATCGCTTCGGACGTCGGTGCCATAGGTATTAACAGCGCCAACGGTAATGGCCGAGGGCTCATTTCCTGGCGAATGAATCCGACCGTACATCTTCGCGTTGCTTGCATCCTTACCATCGTTTCCAGCGGCAGCGACAACCACAATGCCCAAATTGACCAACGAGCGCACAGCCCGGCAAATCGGATCATTCTTGTAAGAATCAATCGCCGGCATGCCAAGACTCATGTTGACCACGCGGATGTTGTACTTACTGCGGTAAGTCACGACGGCGTTGAGAGCAGACAAAACTCCCGACGTTGTTCCCAAGCCTTGTGAGTTGAGCACTCTAAAGTTGACTAGCTTCGCGGCCGGGGCAATGCCTCCGTATGAACCCTTGTTCGCAGCAGCCATCGCTGCAACGAATGTTCCGTGTCCGAAAGGATCATTGGTAATACCTTCGCCCGTGAAGTCCTGATTAAAGGCGATACCGTCGAGACCGCCGATCTTCGGAGCAATACCCGAATCGAGAATTGCGATACCGATTCCACTACCATCAAAGCCAGAATTTCCGCTTTGCGCCCACATCGCTGTTTCGCCGGTTGTATTCTCGATATGTCCCATTGACGTAACTTGCCGATCGAGTGACAGATATCGTGTCTTCGAATTGGCTGCGAGTTTCTCGATCGTCTTAGCCGGAGCGTCAATGGCAATAGCCCCGAACTGGGGCATTTGACCAATGATCTTCACTCTGTAACGAGCGAGTTGGGCCTGCAATACCGCGCTGTTTGTATTGTCAACTTGCAGAATTGCCTGGACGCGGGTCGGCGGGTGATCACTGCTGATTAATGCCCGCAAGTCATCCGAGACTTTATCGCCGACAAATTCTTCGGCCGACGCTTTTGAGGAATCGGCGGGGTTAGCGCTGTCTTCGTTCTGCTGCGCTTCCGCTCCGGCGACTTCTTCGTCCGTCGCAACGATGACAAAGAGTGGCGCAAGCGATTCATCGCTCGCGACGTTTTGCACAAATGCGATGTCTGTTGAAGCACCGAGGCACTGCACATCACCATCTCGGATAGCGTCGCGCAGCAATGCTGAAGCCGCACCGTCAAAAGCCGAAGAAGCGCCCATTAACGATTGAATCGGGTCGATCAGCAGAATGATCTTTGAATCTGATTTGGCTATATCGGAGAGAATTGCAGCTACGCTGTTTTTTAAGTCCTCAGCAGTTTTTGAATCGCGGAATAGCGATTCGAGATCAAGTTTGAATACCCTCTTCTTGAGTAGTTCCTCCGGAACATCGCCCTGCGCGATCTTGCGGGCGACTCCAGCCGCGACCAGATCGCGGACCGCTTGGGATTCGGTAAGCACGACCGGGTTGTTCTTATGATTGCGCGCCAGAACCTGGAGGGCTCTGTTTGCTTCGTCTTGTCTTTCAGTCAGAGAATCAAAACGGCCTTGCTCGGCAGCGGCGGTTAGGTCATGAGCGTACTTTTGGAGAGCGGTCTTTGAGGAAACATCGCGGACCGCAACATGGTTCTGCGCTTTGGCACTTTCACTCACGACGATCCCGGTCACCACGGCGATCGCGACGACGACTGCTGTCAGCCAACGCCAACCTAAGTGCTTCGGGGTTCTTGCTCTCATCATTCCTGAACTCCGGCAAACTGATTTCTCAACGTCGGCGTCACGCATAGGTGCCGGCGCCGTTTGCTTCTCAAGGGATGTGCCAGATGTAGATTTGTAGTTTTTCGGCCTGTTTTTGCGAATCCGATATGTATGGAGACGTGCGGAGCGGGTCAGCCAGATGGTTTCGGTCAGTCAGAATGACGACTGACTTAGGTCAGCCTATTAAGGTCAGGAAACCACATGTAATGAAGGGAGAATTTTTTTTGGAGAATTGAGCGCATTGAGTCTTTAGTCAATTATCCTGAAAAGACGGATAGGTTGGAGCAGCGGCAGCGGCGGGGACAAAGCTGACCGCGCTTTTCATTTTTCAAGCGCGTCACTGTGATAACGCTATGTTCCGTCCGAATCCTCAAACCTCGTTCATCCGTCGGAATTGACCCTTCGCTGGACTTCTTCTTATCATCGCGATGTGCAGCCAGTTATCTCGTCCGCGCAGATGCGCGAAATTGATCGCCTGACCATTGAGCGTTATGACATACCGTCGTTGACGCTGATGGAGAACGCAGCGACGGCCGTCGCGCGAGCACTATCTGCTCATCTAGCCGGCGATTTAACCGGAAGGCGGATTCTGGTGCTTTGCGGCAAGGGCAATAACGGCGGCGACGGCGCTGCTGCCGCCCGATTGTTGGCGACCAACGGCGCCAGGGTCGATGTGGTGTTATTGGCGAACCTTGAAGATACGAAAGGCGATGCTCGAACTAATTTCGAGAGACTCCGATTGTGGATCGACGAGCAGGCGTTGCGGGAAAATCGTGAAACGGACGCAAGAGATTTCGGCGCAATCAATCTGTTTGAGTGTGATTCCGAACCAGCATGGGACCAGTTGCTGGCCGGAGTTCTGACCATGCCTTATGATGCTGCCATTGATGCGCTTTTCGGCACCGGACTCACACGTCCGGTTGCGGGCATTCACAAGGAAGCGATCAAATATCTTCGCCGTCTCCGTCAGATGCGAGATTCCAGCGAGGCATCTCACGCCTCAATTATTTCGGTTGATATTCCATCCGGCCTTAATTCGGACTCGACAGAACTAATTGGCGAGACAGTTCATGCTGATTTGACTGTGACGATGACGGCGCCCAAAACTGCGAATGTTTTGCCGCCCGCCGCGAGCAGCAATGGAAAGTTGATAGTTGCGGACATCGGCTCACCCATTGAATTGCTAGAGGAAGCAAAGTCGCAGCTCTTCGTAGCTGAAGCAGCCGACGCGCATCGTTGGTTGATTCAGACGCGATACACTCCCGATTCCTACAAGAACCTGCACGGCCACGCGTTGGTTATTGCCGGCTCGCGAGGATTTACTGGCGCAGCCGCGTTGTGCGGCAACGCGGCGATGAATGCGGGCGCAGGTTTGGTTACCGTGGCGACTCCGGTGTCAGCCCAACCGTTAGTGGCCTCGCAGGTGATTCCGGAAGTGATGACGACAGCGTTGGCCGAAACCGATCGAGCGGCCGTAAGCGACGACGCGATTGATTACGTAATGAAATTCGCCGAGCGAGTTAATGTAATCGCGATTGGTCCAGGCCTCTCATCCGAAGATGAGCGTACGCGTAAGTTCGTGCTCGCTGTCGCCGAGCAGAGAATGGCACCAGTCGTCATTGATGCTGATGGACTGAATTGTCTCGCTCCCTGGCCCGCAGAATTACGCGGTTCATCAGATCATCCCATTGTCTTGACTCCGCATCCGGGCGAGATGCTGCGTTTGCTGGGCACTAAAGACAAATCGGCTCTCGATGATAAGGTTGCCGCCGCGCGTGAGTTTGCTACCTCGCATGAGGTCATTCTGGTCTTGAAAGGCGCGCGTTCGCTGATTGCAGCGCCTGATGGCCGTGTCTTCGTAAATCCGACAGGCAATGCGGGATTGGGTACGGCCGGCGCGGGTGATACGCTGACTGGAATCATCGCGGGCTTTCTCGCGCAAGCGTACGGTACTTTGGGCGATGATGCGGGCGCTCTCGACGCGGTTATCGCCGCACTGTACGTCGGTGGCTTGGCTGGCGACCTCGCGGCACGCGACTTGGGCATGCGGGCAATGGTCGCTTCCAACATTCGAGAACACTTGAGCGAGGCGATTCGATCGCTTGACCCATGGGGTGAAGCGCCGTCAGTTATCACGTTAGAGTAAACGCCGCGTCGCGGAGAATTGAATCGATGCGCAAACGACTTTCTCTTATTTTGTTTTTGACGTTCCTGGTCGCGCCGTCGATATCTGCGTTTCAAGCGACCGATTGGGTTAAAGTCGCGCCAGTCGGTGGCGGCTTTTCAGTTATGATGCCAGGCAAGCCGAAAGAAGAGGTGAAGCCTGGAGAAGATTTCACTTCACATTTGTTCACCATAACCACCGACAAAGCGATTTATCTGGCTGCATACGGTGACTACGCGCCGACTATCAAGCTGAATGTTGGTGGGGAGCTTGTCGCCAATCGCGATAATTTTCTCAAGGCTCTGGATGCAAAGCTGATCGACAGTAAAGAGATAAGCATGGATGGCCATACCGGTCTCGAGTTCACGGGAGAAAGCGATCAAGCATCGTTCAAGAGCCGAGTCTTTCTGTTCGGTAATCGCATCCATCAAATCGGCGTAGCTGTGTTCAAAGGCAAAGAGGAGGCGGCAAATGTCGACAGGTTCTTTGGTTCATTCTCTTTCACCAAATCTTAATCGCCTTCAGCCATGCCTGCTTCCGTAGTCAAAGAAATCCCCCCCGACGAACTGGTTTCAAACAGCGAGCGTGAAACGTTCGACATCGGCGTTCGCATCGGCAATCAACTCTCTGGCGGGGACATTATTCTTTTGAACGGGCGTCTTGGCGCGGGTAAGACGATTCTTGTAAAAGGCATTGCACATGCTCTTGGCATCGACGAACAAGAAGTAACCAGTCCGTCGTTCACTCTGGTCAACCCTCACCGTGGCCGGCTGCTCCTCTATCACATCGACCTCTATCGTCTCGATGAAGGCGCCTCGGCAGCTCACGCCGTCGACCTCGATGAAATTATGACTGATGAAAATGCGGTCGTGACCATCGAGTGGGCCGAGCGCCTGGGACGGTATCCCCTACCTGCTTCGTGCTGGCAGATTTCGATCGCGGGCGATGGCGATTCGCCTCGAAGAATCTCGATTTCACCGCTCTAGCTCAATCTTAGATTTGTCATAGTCCGGATTCCCAAGGCGCTCCGTCAAAGCGCCAAAGACCGGTCACGCGATTCTAATCTGAACGAACCTTCTGTCAATTTGAACGCCCGCACTCAGAGCGTGCTCTGACCATTTTTAAGCGAAGTCTTGGTTTATCAAGCAATTACCTCGATCAAGAGTTTCTGGCACGGCCTTCGCAAAGGACGCAGCGCCCGTGGAAAGGTTCTGCGAGCCACGTTCTTTCAAATAGTGTCACCGATAAGAGCCGCCGTCATGCGAAAGCGGATGTAGGCACGCACTTACCAGCCTAAGTTCTTTTCGAATATGGCAGTGGGAGTTCCCGAAGGACGCTGCACAAAAGCATTTCTTGCGGCCGTTTCTTCGAATGGGAACGGCCTTTTTTTTGGCTGTCGATGTGGCGGAGAACTTAACTAAGCTTTCAATCAAGTTTCACTACGAAGAGGAAATGGAAAAAGAGATGGAAACCAAAACTTCAAGCCCCCTAACCCGATTATTTAACCGCGCTCATGCTGCCGGTTCATTATACGGCATCATGGTCGGAGAGGTCTTTAAGCGGGCTAAGATCAAACGTGCCCACGTAGTGGCATCGCTAACCTGCCTATCATTGGTCCTCTCATTGAGTGGCGGCATCATGGTAGGCGATCGCGCCAGGGCGCAATCGCTCGGTAGACCAGCGAAACTCTCTTCGGACTTGTCAGCAAAGGCCCACAGTCTCACCAATGCAGACACGGTCAAAGTTATAGTTCAACTTGGCGCGCCGATGAGCAGTAGCTTGAACTCGCTATTGAACAGCAACGGTGTGCACGTCAGGAAGACGTTCCAAACTCTAGGTGCCCATTCGGTCGAAATGCCGGCGAGCATCGTTGACACGGTGGCGGCTTTTAACGAAGTCGACTTCGTCTCTTTTGACCGGCCGACTAAATCAATGGGTCACCTGTCGGCCACCACTGGCGCGGATGCCGTGCGTACGACCAGCGGCATCAACGTCAACGGTGTCGATGGAACCGGGATAGGCATCGCCGTTCTTGACTCAGGTATTTACGCGAGTCATACGGATTTCTTGGACAAGAGCAACAATGTGCGCGTCGTCTATAGTCAGGACTTCACCGGCGAAAACCGGGTTGATGATCCCTATGGTCATGGCACGCACGTCGCGGCGATTGCCGCCGGCAATGGTCGTGTTTCGAACGCCGCTTATCTCGGAATCGCGCCCAATGCAAATCTGATCAATCTGCGTGTGCTGAACTCGCAAGGTACGGGAACGGTCTCGGGTACACTCGCGGCGCTGGACTGGGTCACGGCTAACAAAGCAACCTACAACATCCGCGTCGTCAATATGAGTCTGGGCACAGCCGCTGTTGACTCCTATAAGAACGATCCGGTATGCCGCGCCGTGCGCCGGCTGGTTAATGCTGGCGTAGTCGTGGTTGTCGCGGCCGGCAACAACGGAAAGAACGCCGCGGGCCAGAAAGTTTATGGACAGGTTCACTCTCCAGGCATTGAACCGTCCGCGATCACGGTTGGAGCCTCGAACACTTTCGGCACCGATTCGCGCAATGACGATGGCGTCGCGACCTACAGCTCGCGCGGTCCTACGCGAAGTTCTTGGACTGATACTCTTGGCGTCCAGCATTACGATGGCTTGATGAAACCGGATTTGGTTGCGCCCGGTAACAAGATCATCGAGGCACAGTCGCCAAATAACCAGCTTGTTAGTCAGAACCCGCAACTGAATGTTAACGTCAGCCCCGTTGCAAATCGCGACCAGATGCTCCTCAACGGCACCTCGATGGCCTCGCCCGTGGTTGCGGGCGCAGCAGCGTTGTTGCTGCAAGCGAATCCAACCCTGACACCGAATATGGTGAAGGCCATTCTCGAGTACACGGCGCAGCCGCTGGCCGGCTTCAACATCCTCGAACAGGGCGCAGGCGAGGTCAATATTGAAGGCGCCGTGCGGCTGGCTCGATTGGTGCGCACGAATTTCGGCGCCACCAAGCCTGTTGGGGCCGCTTTGCTGAACACGGTTGTTCTGCCGGTTCCGCAGACCACGCTTGCGGGATCCACGTTCACCTGGTCACAAGGCATCCTGCTGGGCCAGCATTGGGCGAAGGGCACAAGCCTTATTACCAAGTATCAGCCTGTCTATGCGCTGGGTACCATCGTCACCGACGGCACCATTGTCACCGACGGCGCCATTGTCAGCGACGGCGCCATTGTCAGCGACGGCGTGATGGTCACCGATGGCACGATCGTAACTGATGGTGTGATCACCACCGACGGCACGATTGTCACTGACGGAGTGATTGCCAGCGACGGCACCATCGCCAGCGATAAGATCCTCCTCAGCAGTGGTATCACCATGAGTGATGGCGTGCTCCTTCTCAGATTGGCCACCATTGTCAGCGACGGCACAATTGTCACCGACGGCACCATCGTCACCGACGGCGTTATTGCCAGCGACGGTACTATAGCCAGCGACGGCACGATCGTGACCGACCTTTATCTCCAGGCGCAAGCTGCCACGATTGACGGCGATCCTACTTCAGTTTTGCCGGTGGTGATTGATACTGGCATTGACTGCCTGAGCTACTAAGATTTTGAGTTCAAACTAGACCCACAAGAAAGGACTCAAAAAATGCTACACGTCTCTCCAAACCCCAGAGCGCCGTTGACGCCGATCGGCCACGAGCCGATTCATCAACTCGACAATCGGCACAAGGGAGAGGTCCTGAATTTTCTTGCCGAGCGTCCCATACATACGTTCATCATGTCGAGCTGGATAAACGACAACGGCCTGGTTAGTCCCTTCAATCGCGGTACTTTTTATGGCTGCCGCGATACACAGGGCGGGCTGGAAGGCGTCGCTCTGATTGGCCACATCACGCTTTTTGAAACAAAGAGCGATGCCGCTCTGACAGCGTTCGCACATCTGGCCCAGACTTGCGCAACCCCGCACGCCGTGCTGGGTGAGGGAAAAAAGATCAGCCAGTTCAGGAATGACTATACGACGAACGGCGGCGCTCCACCGCGACTCGTCTGCCGCGAATTATTGCTCGAAAAACGGATCGCCGAGGATCTCAATACGGTGCAATCGTTGCGACCGGCCAGATCTGAAGAACTTGAGCTAGTCGTCCCGATTCATGCGCAGACGGCATTCGAAGAAAGCGGAGTGAATCCATTGGAAGTAAATCCTTCTGGCTTCCGTGAACGCTGTGCGCGTCGCATCAAGCAGGGAAGAACCTGGGTTGCGATCGAAGGTGGGCGGTTGAGGTTCAAAATCGATGTCGTCAGCGATACACCAGAAGTGGTCTATCTCGAAGGCGCGTACGTCAGCGCAGAGCACCGCGGAAACGGCTATGGCGCAAAATGTATGACGCAACTTACGAATCATCTGTTGGAGCGCACTAAGTCTGTTTGCCTACTAGTTAACCAAAAGAACTCGGCCGCGCAAGCTTCTTACCGAAAGGCCGGCTACCAATTCCGTGAGTACTACGACACGCTTTATCTCCAGCAACCGTCGGTAATCAGCAATTAGAGCGATGAATAGACAACGCTTCTTCAAGCCTTTCTTGGTCTTGGTAGTTGCCGCCGGCGCCGGCACGATGCTCCTTTCCCTGCATCGGCTGCCCCTGCAACAACTTGATTGGCACTTTCTCTTGCTACTCATCACAATGGCGACGGTGGCCTCGCGGCTGAGCGTGCCGATCCCGTACGTAAAAGGCGAAGTCACAGTGGGTGACGCACTTATCTTCCTCACCATGCTGATTTATGGCGGCGAGGCGGCACTCCTCATGGCAGCAGTCGACGGCTTGAGTTCCTCGTTGTACGTAAGCAAGAAGCTTAGGGTCTGCCTGTTCAACTCTTCTCAGATGGTATTTTCTACGTTCCTGACAGCTTGGACCGTACGGTCATTTTTTGGTCCCGTTCGGGAACTCGATCGCGCCGGCTATTCGATCGTCTTTCTCGGTGGGATATGTGTTATGGCCCTGGTTCAGTACGTTACCAATTCTGGACTCGTGGCCATATACACGGCACTCAAGACCGACCAGCCCCTATTCGCTACCTGGCGAAAATCTTATCTCTGGACATCTATTAGCTATTTTGCCGGCGCTTCGATTGCCAGTATTGCTGTCCACGTTCTTAAGGGCCTCTCGATCTACGCCATTCTGATGATTACGCCGATCATGGCGATCATTTATATCACCTACAAAACCTACCTAAGGAATGTCGAGGCTTCGGTCGCGCAAGCCAAGGAAGCCGAGCGGCACGCGGAATTGCTCGAGGAGAGTGAAGAGCGATTCCGCAGCGCCTTTGACCATGCTTCCATTGGCATGGCGCTGGTGTCGGACAACGGTCGTTGGCTTCAGGTAAACCGATCTCTGTGTCAGCTCGTCGGCTATTCGGAAGATGAGTTGCTTACGACCGATATTCAGTCCCTAACTCACCCTGAGGATCTCGGCGATCTCCTGGTGCAACAGTCTCGGCTGATGAATGGCCAAGCTGCTGGTTATCAAACAGAGAAGCGGTATATCCATAGGTCGGGTCATGAGGTCTGGACGCTTTTGAGTGTTTCGCGGGTTCGTGATCCCGAGACTAAATTGCTGCGCTTCATTTTTCAAATTCAGGACATTACCGATCGTAAACGGGCCGAGGCCCAATTGGTGTACGACGCTTTTCATGACGGACTAACCGGATTACCTAACCGTGCCCTTTTTGTCGATCACTTGAAGCTCGCCGTGGCTCGGAATCTTCGACACGAATATCCGTTCTTCTCAGTGCTGTTCCTTGATCTCGATCGGTTCAAGGTGGTGAACGACAGTCTCGGACATCTTGCGGGCGATCAACTGCTCATAGCAATCGCCCGTAGAATTGAAAGCTGTTTGCGGCCGGGAGATACGATCGCCCGGCTCGGAGGCGACGAGTTTACAATCTTATTGGAGGATCTAAAGAACAACAACGAAGCGATCCATATCGCTGAGCGCATCCAGCGAGAGCTTGCGCTGCCATTTGACCTGGAAGGCCGCCAGGTCTTCACTTCGACAAGTATAGGCATAGCTCCCAGCACGATCGGTTATGACCGGCCCCAGGATATCTTACGCGACGCCGACACCGCGATGTATTACGCCAAGTCCGTCGGTGGCAGTCGTTATCAGATTTTCGATAAGAGCATGCATGCTCGTGCAGTAAAGCAACTCGAGATGCAGAATGATTTGAGACAGGCGATTGCCCGAGACGAATTGTTTGTTGAGTACCAACCTATTGTTTCGCTCGACACATTTAAGATTACAGGCTTCGAGGCTCTGGCGCGCTGGAAACACGAAGAACATGGTTTGATCAATCCGGCTCAATTCATTCCAGTCGCTGAGGAGACCGGCTTAATCATTCCCATTGGTGAATGGATACTGCGTCAGGCGTGTGCGCAAGCTCGCCAGTGGCAGGAAAAGTATCCTGGCGAAGAGACCCTAACCATCAGCGTTAATCTTTCTCCAAAACAATTCGCAGAACCGAATCTTATCCAACAAATAGAAAGAGTGCTGGAGGAAACAAGACTCGATCCTTGCACGTTGCAACTGGAGATCACGGAAAGCGTGGTCGTGGAAAACGTGGAAGCTGTCAGTGAAATGCTCAGACAGCTACGCATGCTTGGAGTCGGCTTGAGCATAGATGATTTTGGCACCGGGTACTCCTCATTGAGTTCCCTGCATAGATTTCCTATCTCCACTTTGAAGATCGATTCCTCATTCGTGAGTCGCATGGGCGGCAACAACGAGAACACGGAAATTGTCCGCACGATTATGTCCTTGGCGGGCAACCTCGGTATGGATGTCACGGCAGAAGGGGTTGAAACGTTGGACCAAGTCACGAAGTTGAGAACGTTCGGATGCGAAAAGGGCCAGGGATTTTTCTTTTCGCGGCCGCTTCCAGCTCAAGAAGCAGAAGACTTGCTGAGTGCGATTGTGACTCCCTTCCCGATATCGCACCATAACAACGTACAATCGCTGGTCGACAGGCTGGTCGCATAATCGAGCCAGGGCGCTGAACAGTTCTCGCTTCTCCGGAATTCGTCGACGAAACTCAATAACAAACCTTAGGATTCAACTCCGGCGAAGCGAAACCTCTTCGATCTCTCGCTCCGCATCAATCCTTTTCCGTCGGAAGCCGCTCGCGGGGACCTTGAGATTCCAGGCCACGATGCGACGATTGAGTTGGGTTGCCTGCTGTCTGTATAAAGCGAGCGCCTTCTCCCAACGGGCCTTTGCTTCGCTTTCAACTTTCGTGCCATGCGCATTTTGCAGAATAGTCCAGACTCTCTTTAATTGATTACGCGCGGCATCAATCTCAAACTCGATATCTTTCCGCTCTTCAATCCAGGCAGGCGCAAAGCCCGCGTTCCGTAGTAAGCGATGCGCGGTCCGCCAGTCAGGATCTTCAAACGGATTTTCAGAAAGATCTATGGGCGCGCCTTTGCCGGACAAGTTATCAAATTCGCCCTGCTCCATTGCCTCGCGAATCTTTTGATCGATCAGTGATTCCCAGCGGTTCATTTCTGATGCTAAGAACGGAAATTCGCGTGCGCGAGTTCCAATGAAAACGCACGATGGCGGTATGTTATGATCGCTTCGATGCCGAATCTTCCTCCTGTCTCACTCGATACGCGCATTCTGGATTTGCCGAGTAGTGGTGTACCTCGTCTTGGGCCAAACACCGCGAGAAAATTGGCCCTCGGACTGGCCGGATTGTCTCACGGGAAAGACCTCAGTACCGTTGACGTCGAAGACCTCCTTCACTATCTCCCGATGCGCTACGAAGATCGTTCCAGCCTGGCGCGTATTCGCGACCTCAGCGACGACATGGAAGCTTCACTCGAACTATTTGTGAAGATCGCGGGAGGTTATCAAGTTCGCAGTAAACGATCGTTCAGTCAGCGCCTCTACATTTTCGAGATCTCCGCGACGGATCGAGAACGCAGCGGAAGAGATGTCGTGGTGTGGACCTTCCTGTCCGGCCCGCATGCGCAAAAGATTATCGAGAACTACACGAGAAAGTTTTCGCGCGGCGCGAGATTCATCGCCTTTGGCAAATGGGAGTGGGACAAACGACGGCAGACCTACTCATTAAGGTTGAACAAACCCGACGAGATTGAGATTCTCCCGACAGGTACAGAACCAGGAGCGGTAGCGACCGGCCAAGTGTCAGAACCGCGAACGGAAACGACCGGGTTGTCTGGTGAATCTGATGACGACCCAACGCTGGTAGCGATTCACGTGGGCCGGCGCGTGCCCGTGTATCGCAAGGTTAGCGACCTGCGGCCAAAGCAATTGCGTGAGATTATTCATGCAGTTCTGAAGGCGATAACCGATGCGGCCATCGCCGAGACACTCCCAGTTGAATTGCGCAAACGATATCGACTCCCATCCCGCGCTGAAGCCCTGCGTCAAATTCATTTCCCACCAGAAGAAGCTTCGCTCAGTGATTACGAACGTGCCCGCAGCCCGGCGCATCGCCGCTTGATATTTGAAGAGTTGTTCTGGCTAGCGCTCGGCTTGTTGGTGAAGCGTGGACATCGCCTCAAAGAATCCAAGAGCATGAGGATCAAGATCGACGATCCGATTAAGAGACGAATCGCGTCAGTCCTGCCATTCAAACTCACCGAGGCACAGCGCAAAGTCGTCAAAGAGATCTTCCAAGATATGCGCTCCGATGCGCCGATGAATCGGCTGCTCCAGGGCGACGTCGGGAGCGGCAAAACAATCGTGGCGCTGATCGCGATGTTGGCCGCGATGGAGAACAGCTGTCAGGCGGCGTTGATGGCGCCAACGGAGATTCTGGCGGAACAGCACGCGCGCAATATCAAACGGATTCTCGCGAAGACGCCTTATCGAGTCGAACTGCTGAGTGGATCAATGAAGAGCGCTGATAAGCGCCGGCTTCATCAGGCAATCCTCTCGGGTGAAGTCGATGCCTGCGTAGGCACCCACGCGTTGATTCAGGAAAGCGTCGCGTTCAATAACCTCGGCTTGGCGATCATCGACGAGCAGCACAGATTTGGCGTCATGCAACGCGCGGAGTTGCGAGCCCGGGGCTCGAATCCCGATGTGCTCGTAATGACGGCGACGCCGATTCCGCGATCGCTGGCGATGACTGTGTACGGAGATCTCGACGTCTCGATTATTGACGAGATGCCGCCGGGCCGAACACCCATCGTGACGAAAGTGTTTGCCGACAATCCATCTGATCGAAAAGAAGTGAAGCAACTGCTCACGCGCGAAGTGCGCGCCGGTCGACAGGTCTATGTGGTCTATCCACTGGTGGAAGAATCCGAGAAGATGGATTTGCGCGATGCGACACGGCGGTATGAATATTTGCGCGATCAAGTCTTCACGAAATTCACGGTCGGCTTACTGCACGGTCGCATGAAACCTGAAGAAAAAGACGAAGTCATGCGCCGCTTCGTCAGTGGCAAGATTAAGATTCTGGTTTCGACAACTGTAATCGAGGTTGGCGTAGATGTGCCGAATGCTTCCGTGATGGTGGTCGAGCACGCTGAACGCTTTGGTCTTTCACAGCTTCATCAACTGCGCGGTCGCGTCGGTCGGGGCGCTGAACAAAGCTTCTGCATTCTGCTCGCTTCGGAAAAACAAAGCGAAGTCGCGCGCGAACGGCTCGGCATCATGGAAGAAACCAACGACGGCTTTCGCATCGCGGAAAAAGATTTGGAGTTACGCGGCCCCGGCGAAATCATGGGCACGCGACAAGCGGGCCTGCCTGAGTTTCGCGTCGCCAATCTCGTTCGCGACCTCGATATCCTGCAAGCCGCGCGCAAAGAAGCTGAGTTCTACGTCAATCAACGCAAATCTTCTGCGGAAGCTGCAAAGATGATCGAGCGAGCGCAAAACGACGGGCGTTTGAAACTCGCTGCCGTTGGCTGATTCTCGATTCACAAAATTAAATAGTCACAGGTAGATACTCTCCCGACTTCTGATTCTCTGCTGGCAGATGGCTTTACAATTTCCAATACAGACTCTAGGGAACGGTGCAGTTTTCCAACTCAACGTAACCGGCAAGCTACTTTCAAACCCGTGCACCACTCCTTCAACAATCGCTTCTTGACCACCTCTTATTTCATCTAATC
>QHXG01000468.1:0-400 GCA_003222845.1 Acidobacteriota bacterium
CCCGAGCCGTTTTGAACAACACAGATAAGAGAGGCATTTATGCCAAAAACAATGTCGAACAATTACGCGCTTAATCGGCGCCTTCTGATTGTTTGTGTCTTGCTGTTGCTCATGGTGTCGCCCACGTACGGGCAGACGACAGTCTTCACGTATCAAGGCCGGCTTAGCGATGGCGGCGCTCCCGCGAACGGCGCCTATGACCTGCAATTCAAATTATTCGACACGGCGAGCACCGGCGCCGGAACACAGATCGGCTCTACGATCACCAACAGCGCACTCACCGTCACCGGCGGAGTTTTCACCACGCAACTGGACTTCGGGGCCAGCGCTTTCCCCGGCGCCGATCGTTTCCTGGAGATCAGCGTGCGACTGGCTGGCAGTGGATCGTTCACTGTGCTCT
>QHXG01000468.1:529-5490 GCA_003222845.1 Acidobacteriota bacterium
TTGTCCGACCCGCGTTCACCAACGGCTGGCAGCGCAAACTACATTCAGAACACGACTGCACAACAGGCCGGAAGCAACTTCAACATCTCAGGCAATGGAACGGCTGGTGGCACGCTATCGGCGAATATCGTGAATGCTAGCACGCAGTACAACATTGGAGGCAACCGAGTATTCGCCATCGGTCAAAGCAACACTTTCGTCGGTATCGCTGCGGGTCGAGCAAATACAACCGGGACTAGCAACTCCTTCTTCGGCAGTGGCGCTGGTGCGAGCAACACGACAGGTGTGTCCAACTTGTTTTTTGGAAACGGGGCTGGCTTCAACAACACGACGGGCGGCAATAATATAATGGTGGGGAATCAGGCTGGTAATCAAAACACTACAGGCAACGCCAACTCTTTCTTTGGCGATGGAGCTGGTAATCAAAACACAACCGGATTCAACAACTCTGCCTTCGGGTTAGAAGCCGGTCTTGAAAACAGTACTGGTGCCGGAAAAAATTTTGTCGGCTATCTTTCAGGACTCTCCAACACCACCGAGAGTTTCAACACCTTCGTCGGCTATCAGGCTAACGGCGCGCCCGGCATTACCAACGCAACTGCTATCGGAGCGAATGCGAAAGTGAACGCAAGCAATACCATGGTGCTCGGCACGAATAGCGTCACTGTGCAAGTGCCGGGCAATCTAAATGTGAGCGGCACATTTAGCGGCGCTGTTGCGGCGAATTCGCTCAGCGGAGTGGTATCGACAGTCAACGGCGGCACGGGATTGAGTGCTACAGGCGCCAGCGGCAATTTCCTGCGAAGCAACGGAAGCGTTTGGACTAGCGGGAGTTCTCGCAACGACACTCGTAACTTGTCCCTAAGGTCTCAACGGTGGTTGCTGATCGCCACCCTCCACCTCGACGAACCCCAGGCGCGAAGACGATGCCCAGGACTTCGTCTGCCAGCACTATCACGATTTTCTCAATCGGCAACCCGACTCGAGCGGTCTCCAATTCTGGACTAATCAAATCACTTCCTGTGGCACTGACCAGGCATGCATTCAACTGAAACGAATTAATGTCTCGGCAGCGTTCTTCCTCTCGATCGAATTTCAGCAGACGGTTATCTGGTGGAACGTATGTACAAAGCCGCCTACGGAGATGCGATTGGCAGTTCGTTCATTGGCGGGAGGCATCAGCTTCCGGTGCCCATCGTGCGCTTTAACGAGTTTCTGCCGGACACGCAGGAGATTGGACGAGGTGTTGTGGTAGGACAGACAGGTTGGGAGCAAGCCTTGGAAAATAACAAGCAGGCCTTCGCTACTGAATTTGTGCAGACGTCGCGTTTCATGACGACGTTTCCAACGACGATGACGCCGGCGCAGTTTGTCGACAAGCTCTTTACGAACGCGGGCGTGACGCCTTCAGCAACTGATCGCAATGCTGCAATCGCTGAGTTTGGCTCCGCGACGAATACGACCGACGTAGCGGCGCGCTCACGCGCGTTACGCGACGTGGCGGAGAACTCAATCTTGAACAGTCAGGAATTCAACCGCGCTTTCGTGCTCGTGCAGTACTTTGGTTATCTGCGGCGCAATGCAAACGATCCACCCGACGCCGATTATGCAGGCTATGAGTTCTGGCTAAACAAGCTGAACTTCTTCAACGGCAACTATATCAACGCTGAGATGGTCAAGTCGTTCATCACCTCTGGTGAATATCGTCAGCGCTTTGGGCCGTGAAAAGGGCGAAGGGCGAAGGGCAAAGAGCAAAGGGCGAAGAGCAAAGGGCAAAGAGCAAAGGGCGAAGAGCAAAGGGCGAAGAGCTAAGCGGTCTTGACCCTTTGCTCTTTGCCCTTAGCGCTTTGCTCTTTCGGTTTCTTTTTCTTCTTTTCTTCGTCCGCTGAAGGTGCGGGGAGTTTCTTGCCGGCCTCCATGATTTGGCTGGCGTTATCAGCGACGCGTTCGATGGCAGCTAATTCGTCGTCGTTCTTTGTTTGGGTCTTTAGCACCTCGAGTTGAGTTAAGTAGCGACTGGAAGCGGCGGTGAGCTTCCGCAGCGACCTGGAGAGTAGCGGACTCTTTTCGTCGCGGCGGCTTACGTCATCGATGTTGGTGATTGCCTCGTCCAGGATTCCGGCGATGTCGCCAAGCAACTCAACCCGCGTACCCTTCGGCGCATCACCCCAATCCGGCTCGTCTTTCACCGCCTTCTTGGTCGACGGCTGGGCCGTACCATTTATGACTGCAAAGCGTCGGTCTGCGGCTTTAATAAAAATATCGATTCGCTTATCAAGCTCCTGGTAATAACGCACCAGATCCGTTTCGGCGTCGGTGAGATGGTCGCGCGTTTGCGCCGGAGCGACGGCAGTTACCAGCAGAAGAATGCTGAAAACGATGGCGGTTTTGAACAGAAAGGCGAAAGCTCGCCGGCCCCGATCGGAGCGGCTGGCAAGCTTTACGGTAGCGACGTGATTGAAGACTTCTGAGGTGCGCATGTCATTGCCACGGTCCTGGTTCAAGGGTGTTTGGTTACTTCCGGCGGGGCTTTAACTTCATCCGGCTTTTTTCCGTCGTTAGCGTCTTCGCGCAGGACCGTATGGCCATAGAATTTATCGAGGACTTCTGAACGAGTCTCACGAGTGTACTCCTCAGCGGCTTTGAGGTTGCCGGCGTAATCGGCAGGCGTGCTACGGCGCATCACGGCCAGACGAGGCGGCAGTCTGCGCAAGGCTATGTCGAAGTGGCGATAAAGATCGCGCGTACTATTCTTGCTCGGGTTCATCGTTGCCAGAAACGTTCGCGCATCAGTGAGCAGGCCGAGATAACGGCCGAGTTCTTCGCATGACTGATCGAATTTCTTTTGGGAAGTGAATTCCTCGGCTTTGGTGAGATGATCCGCGGCTAATTCGAGCGTGATGCTAATTCGTGACTTTGAATCCTTGGCTTCGTCTAATTGCGAGCGTTCTTCCCGCGAAACAAATTTCATCGGTGGTGGTGCAGACATTTGCGGACTGCGCGGCTGTTGGGCGAGAGCAGCCGACCAGGCTGAACACATTACGATCCCTTGCGCCAGAGAGAGCCAAGGGTGACGAATTGGAGTCGGCATTCTCGGTTACCGATTGGTAGGTAGCTTAGACGTTAGTTTGCGTTCGTGCGCAGGCTGAAGCCTACGCTACTTCTGTGGCGATTTCTTCTCAGGGATGTTTGCGTTTCATTCCCTGTCCACGCTTGATCTGATCGCGAAGCACCGGCAGGCGCAAATTTACTTTTTCAATTTCGAGCTTATTGTTTGCCGGATCAGCTTGCGACAAAAACTTCTCGTAAGCCGCCAGGGCCTGCTCGTACTCTCCGAGATTATCATGGGCCGTGGCTATGAAAAAGTACGTCGCGGAAATTTCGGGACGTTTCACCGCCAGCCATTCATATTCAGGCAGCGCCTCGGCAAACCGCTTGAGTTCGTAAAGTGCGAGCGCGAGATTCGCGTGCGCAACATAATCGTCGGGCGTCTTATTAATGACTCTCTGAAGGATTCCTACCGCTTCGGCGAAGCGCCGCAACTGCACGAGCGCCGCGGCATAACCGGTCGCGTGTTTCGGATTGTCGGGCTCGATTTGAAGCGCTCGATAATAATAGCCCTCGGACTTCGACGGATCGACGCGGCGATAAGCGTTGCCGAGTCTGGCGAGCAAGCTTGTGTTTTTCGGATCGTTCTTTAGAAGTTTTTCGAGAGCAGTTCGCTCTTCGATGCTGGGGCCGGAGTCACCGCTGATCTCTGCTCTCAGCGCAACAACTTCAGGACGCCTTCGATCATCTTCATTAAGACTGTCGAGCAAACGCAAACTTTCAGTCGGTTTACCTGCGCGCACGTAGAGTTGGGCTAACTCGAACGTGCCAAAAAAGTTGCTCGCATAGTTATTTTTTTCAAGCACCTTGAGATCATTCAACGCGCCTAGGTTATCGCCCAAGTCAAGCCGGAGCTTGGCTCGATCGTGCTGCGTTCCGAAATCATTCGGATTCAGACTCAATGCACGATCCACACTCTTGAGCGCTGCCAATTTATCGCCGGCAGCAATCTCGATCAATGAACGCTTGCGCCAAGTATGCCAAGTGGTTTCCAGTGAAGTTGCCGCTCGACTTAAGCTGAGTGCTTCATTCATATCGCCGGCACGGGCTCTGAGATCCGCAAGTGCGATGAGCGGTTCGGTGTTTTTTCCGTCCAGTTCGATTGCACGGCGGAGAATTGGCTCAGCGTCCTGATCATCGTTGAAATGAGATAAGAGCGTCGCCCCGAACCTGGAATACGCGAAGGCCCAATCGGGCCGCAGCGCAACCGCGCGATTGAATCCTTCGATTGCTTCCTTCTTGCGATTGGTCGCCAGCAGTGCCATGGCCCGTTGGAACTCCGCCTCGGGAAATTCCGGCTTCAGTTTCACAGCCGCTTCGTAGAACTGAATCGCGGTTTTGTAATCGCCCTTTGCATGGGCGTCCTGGCCGCGGTCAAACAGCTTCACGGGATCGTTTTCGCTGTCGGCGATCTCTTGGGCTTGACCGTTCGCGACTTGAAAGCAGGCCGCGCTGAGCAGAATGAACGCTGCCGAAAGGATAGGTGAAAGCGAGCGCGGGGTAAAAAACATTTGTCTGCTAAGGCTATTGAAAACGATTTCCGAGTACGCAGATGTTCGATGTTAGCACCTTCGATCGCGTTGCGTCCAAACCAGACTTAACCAAGTAAGAATGCACGGCGTTGCAGTTGCGTCGGTTTGATGCTTGCGCTAACATCTCGTCGAATTATCACCCCTAACAAGCTATCGCACTACGGTCGGGTAGGGAACTGCCGATGCCTACAGCACTCGTTGACGACATACGAGAGATTAAGGAAGACAACCCATTCGAGTCGATGATGTCGCGATTCGATCGCGCCGCGCAATTGTTGAATCTCGATCCGGATCTCTATGCAGTGATGCGCGTGCCGAACC
>QHXG01000100.1 GCA_003222845.1 Acidobacteriota bacterium
TTTATCCATCAGCGCAATTCGTGAGCCAAGCATCAAGGCTTCCCGCACGTCATGGGTCACGAAGATCACCGTCTTCCCAAGCCTCGCTTTCAACTCCGCAAACTCTTTCTGCAAAGAAGCGCGCGTTAACGGATCGAGTGCGCCGAATGGTTCGTCCATCAACAGCAGAGGAGGATCGGCCGCGAGCGCGCGCGCCACGCCGACGCGTTGGCGCTGGCCGCCTGACAGTTCACGCGGATAACGAGTCGCGAACTTTTCCGGCTCGAGACCTACTAACGAAAGCATTTCGTATGCTCGGTCGCGAACACGCGATTCGTCCCAATCTTCAAGGTTGGGCACCAACGCGACGTTTTGCTCAACGGTGAAGTGCGGAAACAATCCCGCCTCCTGAATTACATAGCCGATGCGCCGCCGCAGGCGAATCACGTCCCACTCAGTTGTGGGCTTGCCTTCGACCAGCACTTGGCCAGATGTTGGTGTGAGCAGACGATTCGCTAAACGAAGCGTCGTTGTTTTGCCGCACCCTGACTCACCGAGCAACACCATTGTCTCGCTGCTGCTCACATCGAGGTTTAATTGATCGATGATGGGTTGGCCGCCGTTTACGGCGAAACTCACGTCGCGGAATTCGACCACCGCTTGCTGATCATGTTCGGCAGAAGATGTCATTGAAAAATCCCAAATAGTCTAGCTTATCTCTCCGTATCGGCGTCGTAGACAAGTTTTCCGCCAATAAATGTTTTCAGAACGTGGATGGATAAGATTTCTTTGGCAGCCAGGCGGTTTATGTCGCGCGAGATGACTGTGAAGTCAGCGAGTCTTCCCGTTTCGATCGAACCCTTGGCCTGCTCTTCAAACTCAGCGTAGGCTGCTTCGATGGTGTAACCGCGCAGCGCTTCGTTAAGGGTCAAGCGTTGCTCGGGATACCAACCGCCTGCCGGGTTTCCGCTCGGATCTTGTCGCGTCACGGCGGCATAGATTCCGTAAAAAGGGTTAAGCGTCTCGCCAGGAAAGTCGGAGCTAAGCGGCAAGTGAACACCGGTAGCGAGCAGCGAACGCCACGCGTAAGCGCCCTTGATTCTCTGCGGGCCGACGCGCTTCTCAGCCCAAGTCATGTCCGAAGTAGCATGGGTGGGTTGCATTGACGGAATGACGCCCAGCTTAGTAAATCGCGGGATTTCCGTGGGCGCAAGGACTTGGGCATGCTCGATCCGCAATCTCGGGTCACGTGCCTGAGGAAACTCACCGAGCGCTCGGGCATAAGCATCCAACGTCATCCGATTCGCGGCGTCGCCGATGGCGTGAGTGCAAACTTGAAATCCCTTTTCCAATGAGCGACGAGTCAGTTGGTACACCTCGGCCTCAGGAGTCGTGATGACTCCCTTTAATTGCGGAGCGTCGCTGTAAGGTTGAAGCAGCGCGGCGCCGCGCGAACCGAGCGCGCCGTCGGCGAAAAGCTTGAACGAACGGATCGTGAGTCGGTGTCGCGGATCTAGCTCCGGTTCGCGCGCCAGCCATTCATTAACCAAAACGCGATCAGCTCCGTCTAGAATCGCGTAAATGCGCAACGGCAGACGATCTTCGCGGATCAGGTCACGAAAGGCATTGAGCATGATGGGTGAAACGCGCGCGTCATGAACCGAAGTTAATCCGTTGCGAACGCACTCTCTAGCAGCAAGCTCGACCGCCTTCTTCGTCTGCTCCAAAGTCATCGCGGGAATATGCGTTTCAACCAGCGTCTGAGCCCGATTAAGCAGGATGCCGGTTGGCTCGCCACTCTTTTCGTCGCGGAGAATTTTGCCGTTCTCTGGATCTTTTGTCTCTTTCGTGATGCCTGCCAGTTGAAGTGCTTTCTCGTTGGCCCAGGCGGCAAATCCATGAAGCCCGACCAGAAACACGGGATTATTCGGCGAGACATCGCTCAGGGCCCGATTCGTCGGATAATGTGACGCCCATCTTCCTTCGTCCCAACCCCAACCCAGAATCCATTCATTCGGCGCGGCAGACGCGACTCTCTCTTTCACGCGGGCAATGGCTTCGGCTTCGTCGCCGACGTCTTTGAGGTTGAGTCGAAGCAAACTTTGCCCGAGTGAGACCAGATGGACGTGAGCATCAATCAATCCCGGAAGGACAGTGGCACCGTGAAGATCGATGGCCCGAGATGCGCTCGCAAAAAGCCGGCGCGCTTTTGAATCGCTTCCCACCCACGCGATCCGATCTCCTTGAACTGCGATTGCCTGCATCTCTGGCTGGGACGGATCCATCGTTATGACATGCGCGTTTAGCAAGAGTAAATCGACGGGTGGACGCGGGCGAGGAAGAAGGCGAGACTCGGTTGGTTTAACGAAAACAACCAGGAGAACGGCGAATATAATTCTTATTCTGCTGGCGGAGAGCTTCTTCACAAGAATCCTCAACATGCCTTAACGACGGCCGGCGCGGCAAAGTGTGACATGAAGCCGCGAGCGCGGGCAAGCGATCTTCTTAGCGGCTTCGCATCTTCGCATCTTGAATGATAAAGTTTCTCGTCCACATCAGATAACAGACCAGCTGCATGAGCTTAATCGATCACATTCATGCGCGCGAGATTTTGGATTCGCGCGGCAATCCAACCGTCGAAGCTGACGTGATTTTGGTTAGCGGCCTACGCGGACGTGCGGCCGTGCCATCTGGCGCGTCAACCGGCGAGCACGAAGCGGTCGAGTTACGCGATGGCGACCCGCAGCGTTATGGCGGCAAAGGAGTTTTGAGAGCCGTTCACAACGTCAACGACCTGATAGCACGAGCCTTGAAAGGCATGGACGCGCGCGATCAAGGCGAAGTCGATCGCACGCTAATCGAACTCGACGGCACGCCGACGAAATCAAAGTTGGGCGCTAACGCGATTCTGGCCGTGTCTCTCGCGACGGCGCGAGCTGCGGCCAACGATCAGAACCTTCCGCTTTATCGCTATCTTGGCGGCGAAAACGCGAAGACGCTGCCCGTCCCCATGATGAACATCGTCAATGGCGGCGCCCACGCCGACAACAACGTAGACTTTCAGGAATTCATGATCGTTCCCGTCGGCGCCGATAAGTTCAGCGAAGCGTTGCGCACGGGCGCGGAGATCTTTCACACGCTGAAATCGGTTTTGAAGAAGAAGGGCTATGCGACTGGGGTCGGTGATGAAGGCGGCTTCGCGCCGAATTTGAAAACAAACGAAGAAGCGATCGAAACGATCATCGAGGCGATCTCACAAGCCGGTTACGAAGCCGGCTCCGACGTGTTACTCGCCCTCGATCCCGCAGCGAGCGAGTTCTACGATGGCGAAGCATACGTTTTTAAGAAGTCAGACGGCCGCAAGCTCTCAAGTGATCAAATGATTTCTTACTGGAAGGATTGGGTTGAGAAATACCCGATCATTTCGATCGAAGACGGCATGGCTGAAAATGATTGGGACGGATGGAAAGGTTTGACTGATGAACTGGGTCAACGCATTCAGCTTGTGGGTGACGACCTCTTCGTGACGAACACAAAGTTTCTACGCCAGGGCATTGAGCTTGGCGTAGCAAACTCGATTCTGATCAAGGTGAATCAGATTGGTACTTTGACGGAAACGCTCGAGTGTATTGAACTCGCGAGAGCAAACAATCGCACGGCGGTGATCTCTCATCGTTCCGGTGAAACCGAAGATGCTTTTATCGCCGACCTTGCCGTCGCGACGAACGCTGGCCAAATAAAAACGGGCTCGCTTTCGCGCTCAGATCGGATTGCGAAATACAATCAGCTCCTGCGCATCGAAGAAGAACTTGGCGACGCCGCCCGTTATCCTGGTCGTGCGGCTTTTAGTCAGAACCGCCTGCGGTAGAGGGCGGTTGATCTTTGCGAATGAGATCGCGTAATTACTCGACCACCCGCTACCGCAGGTGGTTCTGACGATTGAGGCGACCATGGACAAGTCAGACATTAGAAATCTCTTCGACTACACGGAATGGGCGAACGGTTTGGCGCTGAACGCCGCCGAGAAGCTCTCCGACGAACATCTTCGCCACGACTTTCAGATTAGTCATCGCTCGATTTTCGGGACGCTGCTGCACATGGCGGGCGCCGAGTGGATTTGGCTGGAGCGTTGGCACGGGAATTCGCCTGCGGGCAAGGAAGCATGGTCGCTTTGGACCACGGAATCTTGTTCGGATCTCACCAAACTGAACGAACGTTGGCGAGATGTCGTCGATCGTCGCGCGCGTTTCATGTCGCAACTCGATGAGTCGCAGCTTGCCGCCGAATTACCATTCAAACTTCTCAGCGGTGATGCGAGTTCGATGCGGTTAATGGATCAAATGCAGCATGTCGCCAACCACGCGACCCTGCACCGCGGACAAGTGGTTGGAATGATTCGCCAGCTTGGCATCGATCCGCCTTCAACAGATTTGTTGTTCTATTTGAGACGCGAGATATCGCCGAAATAGAACCCCAAGTTCAGAGTTCGACCCTTAGATTGCTATCAACGTGTCAGAACCGCGAGCGGTAGCGACCGGTCTCTGGGTACGCAGTCGTCCCGACTGCTGCGTGGTGCCATGCTAGCCTAGGGCAGTCGGGACGACTGCGTACCCAGGGTCGCTACCGCTCGCGGTACTGACACGAGGCGAGAGCCAAACTTGATGAAGTCCAGTCCTCGAACTGAATCCTGGCAGCAAGGTGATTACGAAATCAGCACCGAACGACCGCGTCTTAACATAGATCTGATTCACGACTTTCTCGCGAACCATTCGTACTGGGCGACGGGCCGCGCGCGCGAAGTCGTCGCCCGATCGATCGAAAACTCGCTCCCCTTTGGGATTTACAAAGGCAATAATCAAGTCGGATTCGCGCGAATTGTGACTGACTATGCGACATTCGCCTGGGTAGCGGACGTGTTCGTGCTGCCAGAACATCGTGGACGTGGTTTGTCAAAGTGGCTGATGGAAGTCATCATTTCGCATCCGGAGTTGCAGGGCTTCAGACGTTGGGTCTTATCGACCAAAGACGCGCACGGCTTGTACGAACGATTTGGTTTCATGAAGCTGCATCGGCCCGAGCGTTGGATGGAGCGGCCCGATCCAAAAATGAAGGAGAGTCCGGATTACTGGTTACAGAACCCGGAGCAGTAGCGACGGGATCATGACGCCGACTTGTAAAAACGACTTTCGATTGATCCGGTCGCTACCGCTCCCGGTTCTGTAACTGAAGGCTATGCCACAGAAAAAAGGTCCACTAGCGCTCATCATTATCGACGGTTGGGGCCACTCGCCCTCGCGCGAAGGCAACGCGATCGCGTTGGCGTCGAAGCCTTTCTACGACGAACTCTGCGAGAAGTATCCTCAAACTTTACTCACTGCGCACGGCACGCGCGTCGGTCTTCCTGAAGGTGTGATGGGAAACTCCGAAGTCGGACATCTCAATCTTGGATCAGGCCGGGTGATTCGCATGGATGTTTCGCTTATCGATCATGACATTCAGACCGGCGAGTTCTTCCGGAACGAAGTTCTGGCTAAGGCGATAGACGACGCGAAATCTCGCGGAAAACAACTTCATCTGATGGGCCTGATTTCCGACGGGCAAGTCCATTCGTCGCAGGAACATCTCTACGCGCTTTTGCGCATGGCGAAACAACGCGGAGTGGAGCGCGTGTTTGTGCATTGCTTTCTTGATGGCCGAGATACTCCGCCCTCATCCGCTGCCGATTACGTCGCCGCTTTGCAAGAGAAAATTCAAGGGATTGGTTGCGGTCAGATCGCCACGGTGGTGGGCCGCTACTACGCGATGGATCGCGATCGGCGCTGGGAAAGAACTCAGCGCGCTTACGATCTGCTGGTCAATGCCGTGGGGGAGCGAGCCAATGATCCCGTCGAGGCGATCAAAGAATCTTACCAGCGCGGCGTGACCGACGAATTTGTTGAACCCATAGTTATCGTTGATGAGAGCGGCGAGCCTGTAGCGCCCATTCAAGATGGCGACGCTGTAATATTTTTCAACTTTCGTCCCGACCGCGCGCGCCAAATCACGCGAGTGCTGACTATCGCAGGTTTTGACGAGTTTCCTATTCCGAATCGACCGGCGATCGATTTCGTTTGCTTCTCGGTTTACGACGTCACGTTTCCTTTGGCGGTCGCCTTCCCACCGCGCAAGCACGAGAACATTCTCGCCGACGTGTTCGCGCGTTTTAGCGTCGAAAACTTTCGTCTCGCAGAAACCGAGAAGTACGCCCACGTCACCTATTTCTTCAATGGAGGCACGGAAAAGGAGTTTCGCTGCGAGCAGCGACTGCTGGTGCCCTCTCCGAAGATTGCTACTTACGATCTTGAGCCTGAAATGTCTGCTTTCAAGATCACGAACAATGTCCTGCGTTTTATTGACGAGGGCCAGACAGACGTATTCGTCGTCAACTTTGCCAACCCGGACATGGTTGGACACACCGGCAAGCTCGACAAGACGACCGAAGCTTGCCAGTACGTAGACACTTGCCTGGGATGGGTTACGAAAGCAGTTCGGGCGGCGCGAGGCATCACGCTGATAACCGCGGATCACGGCAACGCGGAACAGATGATCGATCCGAAGACGGGCCAGCCGCACACAGCGCACACAACGAATCCGGTTCCGTTTCATCTAATCGACGAAGATTCGATCGGCGTGAAGCTGCGCGAAGGCGGAGCACTGGAAGACGTCGCGCCGACGATGTTGAGTTTGCTGGGAATTGAGAAGCCGACGGAGATGACCGGGCGCGATCTACGGATGCTAGACTCAGCATCAACATAGCGTAAGGATACAATATCGATTATGCATGCAAGGACAGTTTGGTGTTGGTTGGCCGCACTCTTGGTCATGCTTTTCTCGGCAAGCATCGGATTGGCGTGTGATTGTGCAGGAGCGCCCAAGCCATGCGAGGCATTTTGGGAAACTGAGGCGATCTTTAGTGGAACGGTCCGTTCGCAGTCAGGCATTTCTGTAGTCCGGGGCGAAGGAAGCAACAAATACACTATCCAGGAAGTCTTAGTGCGTTTTCAGCTTGGTGAAGTTTTCAGAGGCGAACTCGCCGGTCCGGAAATGGAAGTCGTCACGGGTATGGGAGGTGGCGACTGTGGCTATCACTTCGAGCGGGACAAGAAATATCTGGTCTATGCCTCCAGACACGGCCGCGAGAATCACCTCTATACAGGAATTTGCACTCGCACCAGACTGTTATCCGAGGCGTCGGAAGATCTGACATATTTCCATAATCTCCCGCCCGCAGGATCGGGATCGACTATTGTTGTAAGTGTCAAGCGCTACATGCTACCAGTCGGCGATGACAGCAGGTTTGAGATAACTCCGATTCCGGGCGTAAAAGTAACTGCCGATGGCGCGGACAAACATTTCGAAGGCCAGACTAATAATGACGGGCAATATGAATTCGTCGGGCTTCAACCTGGCACTTATAAAGTGAAGGCCGACCTTCCGCCTAATCCGCGAAGCTACTCAACCACAGAAGTGGCTGTCATTGATCGTGGATGCGCTCATCGAGAGTTCGTCAACCACGTAGGAGGAAACATCAGTGGAAGAGTTCTTGAGGCTAGCGGTAATCCAGTTAGCGGGGCCAAAGTTGATCTTATCGCTGTGGATGACATGTTTACCGAGTCGCCTAAAGGAAAGTGGAGATTCACAAACTCCGCCGGGCTTTATTCGCTCGATGACGTGCCTCCCGGAAATTACTTGCTTGGAATAAACCTAATCGCGGCGCAAAACGCTCAATGCCCGCGCACTCGGACCTATTACCCGAGTGGTAGCGATCCGTCCCAGGCAACTGTCGTCATGTTGACGGAAGGACGGCAGTTGAAGGACGTGGATGTCCGGATGATGTCTGGTCCGCCCGAAGTTGAGTTGGAGGGATTTGTCGTGTGGCCGAATGGAAGGCCCGCAGTACACGCAGTAGTTGGGTTGGCCAACGGAACAGAGCCTCATTACCTTATCGGCGACCAGAAGATTGTCGATAGCAAAGGACACTTTGTGCTGAAAGGACTGCAGGGTTGCAGCTACCAGGTTCGGGCCTTCACCTACGGTGGCCGGGTCAGCGCCAACAGCGACGAGGTAGAAGAGTCGCGCCATTCCGAACCCGTAACCGTCACGTTGTCTGAGAAGAAGCCACAGCCTCTAAGATTGGTCCTCACCTCACCGGGATTCGATCATCGAGACGACGAGAAACGTTCTCCGCAAGAATAGCCCGATATCATATGTCCACGGCCACTGAGACTATCAAAGATCAGATCTGCCCTCGCGCCATTTCGCTGCGCTGGATCATCAACGCGCGCGAAGACTCGATTTGGTTCATCGGTTCGGTCGCGTCGAGTTATGCGTTGCTGATTCTGTATGTGGCTGGAGTCCTGCCGCTGATTCCGATGGTCGCGGGATGGGCGATTCTGATCGATGCGCCGCACGTCTTTGGCACCTTCTCGCGTACTTACTTCGATGCTTCCGAATGGAAGACGCGTAAGCGTCTGCTGCTCGGGTCGCTTCTTTTCTTTATCGTGGGTCCGGCAATGGTTCTCGCCGGTGCCGGCTTCACATTCTTCTTCATCGCCGCGCTTTGGGCTTACTACCACCTCGTCAAACAGCACTACGGTTTCATGGTGCTGTACAAAAAGAAGAACCACGATCTTGCGCCGGTAGACAATGCACTCGATCGTTTGCTGCTGATGTTCGCATTTAATTATCCGTTCGTCGCCTTCATCGCGAATGACCCGAGCGCGATGGCGCGCGTGCCGCCGATTCTGCGCAGCGGCGTCAATGGATTTGCGGTCCTGTTGTTGATCGGAACTATCGTGTTGGGGGTCGCCTGGCTGGGCCGTCAAATTCAGCGTGCCGCGTTACGCCAACCATTGAATGGACCGAAGTATCTGCTGCTCGCTGCCGCGATTCCCATGCATTGGATCGCTCTGTTGACGCCGATGCCGGCCAAGCCGATTGCGTTGGTCGCGATCCTCACGATCTATCACAACCTGCAATACCATCGGCTTATCTGGTTTCACAATCATAAGTACAGTGGCACAGGCGTCTCGCCCGTGGCTCATGCGCAGGATGCGCATGCCACACTCCGCGCCAAATATGGCCCTGCCGCGTTCATCAGCCGCCGCCTGATCTACTACATCGGTTTCGGAATTATCTTCGGCATTATCTATCAGGGCCCACGCCAATACCTCGGCTACTTGAATCTGCACACGGGCGATTCGCCGGCTGCTTTGACATTGCCAGTTCAATTGGGAATTGCGTTCCTTTGGGGCTACGCCTTCATTCACTACTATCTCGATTCAAAGATCTGGCGCGTGCGACGCGATCCGTCGGTAGGCAAGGCGCTGAATATGAGTTGACCAATCTGACAAATCGTCTTTTCACTCCTCCTGGCGACGGTTAGTGAGGAATTAAGAGATCTCAACCGCGGAGGACGCAGAGGTACTCGCAGAGGGCGCGGAGAAGCTTACGAACTCGGCGTACTCAGCGGTGTTGACAAAACTCGCTGATGACTTCGACGAACTGCTCGGGAGACTCGGTCGGCGGCAAGTGTCCGCAGTTGCGAAAGACGACGAGGCGGTTATTTGGAATCGCGTCACGCAGGCGGAATGCTTCCTCGATCGGAATGTGCGTATCTTCCTCGCCCCAGATGAGCATTGTAGGCTGACTTATGAGCCTGGCATCGCGCTGAATTCGATTTGCATTCCAGCGCCGCGCAGTACGAATCATTGCGCGATGCACGTTCGCCGTTACCAGCAGATGATGGCGCGCTTCGAGTTTGCGCTCATCAATCGGGCGGCTGAGGCGGCGATGCATTTGTTTGGTCCGCCGGCGCAGGACCCAGCGCGAGCCAAGAAATAGCGGCGTGACGATGTCGCCGATGATGGGCAGTCGCGAGATCTGCAGCAGCATCTTCTTCTTCGGCTCGTCATTTGTGACCGCGCCAACGAGGACGAGGCGCTCGACTCGTTCGGGATAATCCAGCGCCATAGATGCGGCAACCGCGCCCCCGTAAGAAGCGCCGACGATTGTCGCTCTCTCGATCTCCAGCCGATCCATCAGACCAAGCACGGCGCGCGCCTGAAATTCGATCGTGTACTCGCCATCGCTAGGCTTGTCCGAATAACCATAACCGGGCAGATCAGGCGCAATTACGCGAAAGCCCGCAACGGCCAAAGGCAGAAACACATCGCTCCAAACCAGATTCGAAGAAATAAATCCGTGAATCAAAATCAGCGGCGGCGCGTTCTCATTGCCGGCTTCCTGAAAATGAATGCGCGCGCCGTCGACTGTGGTGAACCAGGAATACTCGGGGTGATAGATAAAGTTAAGGCTGTCAGGCCAACTGACATCACGCGGGCGCGTGAGCAGCTTTGTCGCCACGGCACCCGCAACGACGCCACTTGCTCCCGCAAACAGATAACGCTTCTTCATGGCGGAGAGAATGTTAGCACATCAACAAATGCCAATCTCATTCACACCTCGCTTCAGCGAGGTGATAAGGAGTGCGTTGCACGCAGTGAACCATTTCAATGGTTTCCTAACCTAAGCCGTTGAAACGGCTGCGGCATTTGTGATCCGTTTTATCACCTCGCTGAAGCGAGGTGTGAATGAGATTGGCCTTGTAATCAACCATTCGCGATCACTACTGTGGGATGAACAATGTTCCGATTCCTATCGTACGTTCCTACGGCGATAAGTTCGCTACCAAAGCTCATTCGCACCGGCTGACCTCCAGACCACTCCGAATCTTCCATTTGCATGTCGATGCCATGAAGCGTTCGCCTCACATCATCAGCATTCAATTGCACCGTTGGCAGATGCAGGAGGACAGCGTGCGGTGAAATTAGAATCTGCTCGATCGAATTGGATTGAGCAAATTCATTTAATTGCTCAAGTTTAATCGCATCTTCAATCTTGAAGTGACCAGCACGCGTGCGCCGCAACTCAGCGAGGTGCGCTCCGATACCAAGACGTTTGCCGAAGTCTTCCGCCAGTACCCGAACGTAAGTGCCGGCCGAACACATGACGCGCACCTTCAGATCGCACGTGCCATCGTCATTCTCCCGCAGCAATCGATCGCCATGAAACGCGGATTCGAACTTGCTGATCGTAACGCTAATGGATTTTCGCTCAATCTCTTCGCCGCGGCGCGCCAGCTCATAAAGTTTTCTCCCAGCAACCTTTTTGGCCGAATACATTGGCGGCGTCTGTTCAATCTCGCCACGCAGCGACGCAAGCGCATCCTCAATCGCCCCTCCGTGAAACTCTGTGCACCTCTGGATCTCTGAGATGGATCGTCCCGTCGCATCGCCCGTATCAGTGGCGAAACCCAGGCGAATGATCGCTTCGTATTCCTTCTCGGCGCCACTCAGAAACTGTGCCAGCCGCGTCGCTCTTCCAGCCAGAATTACCAGCACGCCGGTAGCAAATGGATCGAGCGTACCCGTGTGTCCGACGCGCCGCTCGCTAATAATCTTTCGCACCTGCGCGACGACATCATGCGAAGTCATTCCTGCCGGCTTGTCGATGATGAGCGCGCCGTCCATCGAGAGCATTTTAGATTGCCAATTGCCAATTGGCGATTTTTATCACCGTAAACTCCCTCTACCTTTGGGAGAGGGTTGGGGTGAGGGCGTAGCGAGTAACAAGAAAAAAATAAGACTCTCCTTCATCCTTTTCCTGTCCGCCGCGATGAAAAAGTAAAGAGAAGTGTTTTTCGATTCCGTCGCTAGGCCCTCACCCCGGCCCACTCCCAGAGGGAGAGGGAGTCATCGACGAATCCTTAGCACGCTGTTCTTCGGCAAGCCTTCGCGCCTTCGTGGTAAATTAGCCGACTGAAATCGCTACGACGATTGGAGATACGAAGACGCGGCAAAGCCGAAAATCACCTAACCATGACGGCCACGAGGTATCGAGTCGACTCGATCCAGCAAAAGCCCGTGAGCGCGCCTTCCAACGCGCCGCGAAATTGCTTTCGGCCAAACCGCGTTCGGTCGCAGAATTGCGCGAACGGCTGCTGCAAGGTCGCGGCGCAACCAAAGCAATCGTCGAGTCTGTAATTCAGCGTTTGAGCGAGTACGGCTATCTTGATGACGCGCGGTTTGCCCATAGCTACGCGTCTTTGCGAGTGCAGCAGCGGCCAATCGGCAGACAAAGGCTGCAGCGCGATCTGTGGCTCAAGAAGATCGATAAAGCCACCGCTAACGAAGCGCTCGATCTCGTATTTGCGGCCACGCCTGAGGAAGAATTAATCGATCGCGCCATCGAAAAGCGCCTTCGCCTGCACGGACGCCCACAGTCGCGCGCCGAGACAAAGAAACTTTTCGATCATCTCTTGCGACAGGGCTTTGCTTTTGAACTGATCGGCGAAAAGCTGCGCACGATCTCTAGCGTCGAAGTTGATGAAGATGTATAAAGCTCTTCTCTGCGTCCCTTTGCGAAGACCTCTGCGCCCTCGGCGTTAGAATCACCGTAGACATCACGCATTCTTGCCTTCGATCGCCGCATTCCTCATGAAAACCTGTGCCGGCAAGGATCGTTGGGTGCCCGGAAGTTTCATGGTTCGTTTCAGAACAAAGTCAAACAGTAAAGGATTGTAATCGTAGATTTCATTCAGACACGCACGTTCATCTTTCGTGATGTATCCTTGCCGGACCAGCGCGCTGGTTCTGATAAGCAGATTAACCGCCGGCAAAGGATAGTCGCTGCCGTTTACCAGACGTTCGTGCAAGTCTTCGCGCTGCAGAATCGTCGTCAAGGGCCTGCCGATGCGGTTGTACTGAGTCATCGCCGAGATGTCTGCAAACAAGAGGCCTTCGTAACGCTTCTCTGACATCAGCCGCAGAAATAGATCAAAGTTCGGCACGCGCATTCGATTCTTGCTGTCGAGGTCTTCGTTGTCGCCCAGGCCCGCACAATGAGCAATGATGACTTTCACGCCGTGATCCAAAGCACGCCGCAGCAGCAGAGGATTTCCGAATCGCTGATCCTCTTGCGCCTCGACAGCCTTTTCTTCTCCGCCATGACTCAATAAAACCAGATTGAATTCTCTCATCTTCCGATAAAACGGATCGCAAAGTTCGTCGGAAGGATCTATGCCCATCGCGTTCGGCAGCCACTTCACCATGCGCGTACCGCGCTGTGCGCCACGCTCCAGTTCGGTCAACGCCTGCGGCCGGTAAGGATTAACTGAGATTACCGGTTCGAACATGTCGGGATGCTCCGCCGCGAGATCGAAAACATAATCGTTCGGCACATAAAACTCAGTCTTCGCGAGATTCGTCGCGCCGTCGCGTCTGTAGTTCTTGTCGAAAGCGAGCAAGCGATGCCTGCCATGACCTTCGATGTTCGTGATCAGGCGCGTCAGACGCTCGACAATTTGGGCGTCCGAGCGCCCGACGTCGTTTACAGCGCCCGCGCTGAGATAAATCTTGAATTTGATTTTGTGGAAAGGATGTCTCCAGGTGCGCATCTTCGGATTGACAAAGGTGCCGTTGGTCCCATTGCCTATTCCCGCGATGTGCGTGTGATAGTCGAGGAGCCGTGTGGGATCAATGTCGTCGAATGCGCGCTTAATTATGTCCGCGGCCTTCTTGCTGATGCGGCTCTTCAATTCTTCGGGTTGATGTGTAAAGGCGCCGGCGATGTGATGAATGAGGCACATAGATTTTCCGCTCGTCTTTGACGATCGTCCTACCCAAATAGCATCTTCACTTCGCTCGAAAGTCGGGCATCTTTGACTTCTCGCCAGACTCCTTCACTGAAGGAATTTGCGAATGTGTCTCCGGTTTCCGTTTGCAGGTAAATAACATCATAGTCCTGATCGTTCTCAGGAAGGTATATGATCGCTTTATTTCCCACGAGTGATTCTGGAATGCCTTGAAAATCTGAACGCAACATCGTCTTACCGGCAACCATTATCGAGCGACCAGCCAAAGCAAAGTTCGTCGGATAGGCAAGATAGTTTACGAGAAACCCGAACAGTGCTGCGTGAATGTCCTGCGGAAATGTCAGGCGATGGAGATCCTCATCACGCTTTTCAACCTCGATCTTGTATGAAGCAACGCCGGACGAGTCTTCTGCGACAAAATCATCGAGTATTCTTTGCAGCTCATCTTCATTCCATCCCTTAACCACGATGACCTTGTCGTTATCAGGATCAGGAGTGAACGGCGCAAGGTCGGACTTGGAATCGAGCTTTACGGGCTTGGCGAGAATAATCACCGGCAGCGCGACCAAAACCAGTAATAGGACCAGACCGAATGGCTCCAAAGAGTCCGGGAGTGAAGCGAATAGTACAATCCCTACGAAGAGCGTCACGAGAATCGTCGGTATTACTAGGAATTGACGAAATCCGTCGTTGCGCACAAGTTTTCCACAAGCTTTGCACTCGTAAGGGCTGAAATAGTCGAGTGAGACTAGTTGGCGCCAGCCGAATGAATCTTCGTGGCAGTGAGGGCATTCCTTGGTTAGAAAGCGAGCCATGGGTGCCGATTATCTTAATCGTACGCGCTTGATTCAATAAGCTGCCGCGGCAATCTCGCCAAGCGCTTGTCCGGTGATCCGTTTGACTGCGTCACGCTCTACCGGCACGGAGACGTTGTTGACGTAAATCGCGAAGGCGAGATGTTCGCCACTATGCGTCGTCAGGTAACCGGCCAGTCCTTTTCCGGTGACGAGCAGCCGGCGATTAAGCGGATCGTAGGTTGAAAACGTTCCCGTTTTCGCGTGCACTTTCCCGGCAGCCGGAGATTGAGGTTGAATATCGAAGAGCGTGCCGTCACGCCCCAGGATCGGCAGCGCATCGTAAAAGATCTGAAAGTCTTTCTGCTT
>QHXG01000463.1 GCA_003222845.1 Acidobacteriota bacterium
GCATCCGTCGGAACTGAAGACGGCGCTGCAACGCGCGATCAAGACGACCCGCGAAGGTCGGCCATATCTGCTTGACGTGTTGGTGGCGCGCACAGGTCTGGCGGCAGATTCAACCTGGTATCCACGCTTCTCTGTAGCTGAATCACGTAAGCGTAAAGTCTAACGCGTACCTTACGAATTCAATAAGGTGAAGCGAAATTGCCACTCAGTAAAAGGAGAAGACACCATGCTAAGGAAAAGGCTTACATTTTTGGTCCTGCCGGTAATAGTACTGTCAGCAGTCGTGATCTGCGGACAAGGTACTAGCGGCACGATTTTAGGAACCGTAACGGATCCTCAAGGGGCCGTCATAGCCGGCGTTACCGTGTCGGTCAAAAATCTGGACACCCAACTTCAACGTCAGGTAGTCACTGACAGCAGTGGATACTATCGCGTTGAGGCGCTTCCAGTAGGCCGCTACGAAGTGCGGGCCGAGCGGCAAGGTTTTAAGGTTACAGTGAATTCCTTGACGCTCACTGTCGGAGAAGAGGCGGTGACGAATTTCAAGATGGAAGTCGGGTCTTTAAGCGAGCAGGTCATAGTCACCAGCACCGGCACGGAGGTGGAGACGACCACGGCGGGTTGGTTGACGAAAAAAAGATACGCGACCTGCCGTTGAATGGCCGCAGCTTCGATCAGTTGATCTACCTGCAACCTGGTGTCACCGTGGCGACGTCGGCCGGCAGCAGTCCGAATCAAGGCCGCGGCACCAAGTTTTCGGTCGGTGGCGCGCGCCTCACTTCTAATCTGTTCATGCTTGACGGAACCGACATGAACGATTCCCAGAACTTTACTCCTGGTGGCGCTGGTGGACAAATGTTTGGTGTGGAATCGATCAAGGAATTCAAGGTAATTACTCACAATGCTCCTGCCGAATATGGTCGCTCGATGGGGGGCATTATCAACGCAGTCAGCCAAACGGGCACCAACAACTTGCACGGAGATCTCTTTGAGTTCCTGCGCAATTCCGCGCTGGACGCGAAGAACTACTTTGACAACGCCAACCTACCCATACCGCCGTTTAAGCGCAATCAGTTTGGCGGAGCTGTGGGTGGTCCAGTCCTGCTGCCACACTTCGGCGAAGGCGGTCCGGCAATTGGCTACCACGGAAAGGATAAGCTCTTCTTCTTCGCCAACTATGAGGGCTTGAGAGAAACTCTCGGCGTAACCAAGAACGCCGTTGTGCCGGATGCCAATTCCCGCACGGGAAAGATCGGAACAGCCACGCCGTTTATCGTTAACCCAGCCGTCGTTCCCTAAGTCAATCTGATTCCCGTCGTCAATGGTCTTTTTATTCTGGCCCTTTGATCCTTACCTCGACGGGCACTCCAACGGGTTTCGCCCAGTTGCAATTCAGCCAGCCGCAACCAACCCGCGTCAATTATTTTACTGGCAGAGTTGATTGGAATCGGACTTCGAAGGATTCGCTCTTTGTCCGCTATACAATCGATGACAGCAGCAAGCTGCGCCAGGATGCACCCGACCACGTGATGGGACTGTTTGCTGAAAACGAAACTCATCGCAACCAGTACGTTACGTTGCAGGACACGCGGGTACTTTCGGCGAATAAGGTGAATCAATTGCGGTTTGGGTTCAACCGTTCAACTTTGCAGGTGAATCTGCTTAACCAAGCGAATGTGCCGGCGTCGTTGTCGTTCATTCCCGGGCAGCCCTTCGGCCACGTCACTATCACTGGCATGTCCCCGCTGGGAACCGTCGTCAACGATCCGCGGTCGTTCTTCATGAACTCATATCAACCATCGGATGATTTCAGTGTCACGCATGGTAATCACGCGTTCAAGACCGGCGTCTTCATCGAACGATTCCAGTGGAACACAGCCGCCTTTAATCGCATCGGAGGTGATTATTCCTTTGCTTCTCTGAAAGACTTCCTAACAGCTAACGTGAAGTCTGTCGTCGTGCCGTTCCCGGGAGCTGATCCCCACCGCAGCATCCGAGCCACCTTGTTCGCCGGTTACTTCCAGGATGACTGGCGCGCTACGCGACGATTGACGCTGAATCTGGGACTGCGCTATGAACTCACGACCGTGCCTACTGAGAAGTTCGGTCAAAGTTCGTTCCTGCTCACTCCCTCGGACACGGCTTTGCAGATACATACGCCCTTCGCTGGAAATCACAAGAATTTCGCGCCCAGAGTTGGATTGGCCTGGGATGTCAGGGGTGATGGCAAGACGAGCGTCCGCGCAGGGTTCGGAATGTACTACGACCAAATCCTGCTGAATCAGTTCTTGAATCTGTTCGACCGTAATCCAAACCCGGACCTAAAGAGCGGCTGGCTCACTGTGACATTGCCGCAGCCAGGGATTCCGGCGCCTTTTCCAAATCCTCTCGCTGCTGCACAAAGCGCCGGAGCCGGGTTCGCTCTGCAAAATACCGTCTTCAACAATTTCAAGACTCCCTATCTATATCAATATAGTCTGGAGGTGCAGCGACAAATCGCAAAAAATCTGGTGGCCTCGGTCGCTTATGTGGGATCGCGCGGAAAGCACTTGGTTGAACGAAGAGACGGGAACACTCCCGTGCCGATCGTGCTGGCGGGCGGAGTGCCTTGTAACGCTGGGGCAGTCAGCGCGACGAACCCAATTCTGCCGGCAGGTACTTTATGCACTCCTAAGACTGCATTGAGGAGAAATTCCAAGTGGGCGGACATGCAAACGCGCAGTCTGGACGGACTTTCGTGGTACGACTCGATGCAGGTGTCGGTGCTGCGGCGGTTCGCAGGTGGTCTGCAGGTGCAAGCGGCTTACACCTGGAGCAAGTCGCTCGACACGAGCTCGGGATTGTTCAGCGAGGAAGCTGACAACGCTGCTACTGGGGTGGAAATTCCCGACAATATCCGCAACGAGAAGGGCCTTTCAAACTTTGATGTCCGGCACAACGCCATCATCAACGCGCTCTATGAACTGCCATTCGGGAAAAGCCTTAGAGGTGTGGGCCGGCAGCTATTCAGTGGATGGCAAATCGGGGGTATCGGCACCTTCGCAGCCGGCGTTCCGTTTACCGTCGAAAACTCCGCCAATCGCTCCCAGAACCAGGCGACAGGCTCGAACTTCTCTGATCGTCCGAACTTGGTCACGGGCGCGAGCAACAACCCGACGCATGGCGTTTCCGCGGGTTGCACTTTTGGCACGGGTACCTCGGCGATCACTGTTGCAGCGGGAACGCCGGTAGGAACACCGAGCCACTGGTTCGATCCCTGCGCTTTTGTGCCGCAACCGCTGGGAACCTTCGGCAATTTGGGGCGGAACACTCTGATCGGCCCGGGACGCTCAACGGTCGATTTCCTAGTCAACAAACATTTTCGGATCTCCGAAAAGCGCGAGCTGCAATTTCGGACGGAAGTCTTCAACATTCTGAACCACCCGAACTTCGAAGCACCAAATATCAACTTCCGGCGGATATTCGATGGGAGCGGGAATCTGTTGCCGACCTTCGGCCAGCTTACGAACACGACGAGTACTTCTCGGCAAATTCAGTTTGGGCTCAAATTTATTTTCTAACCCATTGAATGGCGCCCGCGAAGGAAACTGATTACGGGATAGGATGGCATGACCGCTAGATTGCTTGTGATGTTCGGAGTTATCTCAGTGTCACTTGTTTTTGGTGGCCGGCAATTCTCTTCAGCCAGCCTAACCAATACGGAAGAACACTCTAGCGATGACGAAGGTGATCGGTCGTGTATGGCGAGGACTGAGTCTGGCGAAGAAGTCTGTATCGATGAACTCAAACTGGGAAGCGAACAAGGTCAGAAAGAGCAAGCGGGTTCATATAAGGCGAAACCTCTCGGCGGCGACATCCCAGCCATCCGTTCCATCGTCGATCCCCATCCGGCATTCGTCGGCATAGCTGTTGATCCGGTCAACGATGTCTTAGTTATGGCCGACACGAACCGCAAGAGCGTAGTAAGTTATGACCGGCGTCTTGGTCAGGTTAGATCGGACGAAACGAGCGAGAGGCGCCGGCAGATCATCGGCCCAGAGACGAACATCGGCTTTGTTGCGGGCGTCGCGGTCGATCCTGGACGCCGCGAACTTTACGCGGTCAACAACGATATCGAAGACACCATGATGGTCTGGTCGTATGACTCCGAGGGTGATGCAAAACCATCGCGCTTGTTGGCTGTGCCGCATCAAGCATGGGGTGTGGCGCTCAGTCCGTCGCGAAATGAGATTGCCGTTTCAATCGAACTTCAGAGCGCGATCGTGATCTACCGGCGCGAGGCCATCGGCTTGGAAACTCCTGTCCGTTATCTACGCGGCGCACAGACGGGAATGGCCGATCCGCACGGCATTTATTGGGATGATCAGAACAAAGAGCTTGCCGTGGCGAATCACGGAAACTTTCGCGGGCTGCTGAAGAACACTGGCCAGGGTTGCGAGCAAGTCGCCGCTGCCAATGTGCCCGATGAAGGCGGCCGGTTCCAACCGCCCTCGATCACATTCTACAGGGCGACAGCCAAAGGCGATGAGAAACCGCTGCGCACAATTCAAGGAACACGCACACAGCTTGATTGGCCCATGGGAATCGATGTCGATGCGGCGCACGACGAAGTGGCGGTAGCCAATAACGGCGACAATTCAGTGTTGATTTTTCGTCGCACAGCAACCGGTGACGTTGCGCCGCTGCGCACGCTTCGCGGTCCACGAACCGGAATCAATCGTCCGATGGGCGTGAGCATTGACACTAAGAACAACGAGATTTGGGTTTCGAATTTCGGCGATCACACCGCCCTCGTGTTTGCGCGTGAAGCGAGTGGTAACGCGACGCCTAAGCGAATTATTCGCAGTGCTCCCGCTGGCACGGCATCTTCCGGATTCGGTAATCCGATGGCGGTTGCCTATGATTCGAAGCGTGAAGAGATCCTGGTGCCGAATTGAGTAAGCCAGCCGCGCATCGCGGCGTTTGCCCGTGCGGCGAATGGAAATGTGGAACCGAAGCGAGTGATCTCAGGACAAGCATCCAAATTGGGACGAAGCGTTCACGGCATCGCTTACGATCCGATTCACGACGAGATCGTCGTGCCCAACGCATTGGCCGATGCGATCCTGGTTTTTCGCGCCGGCGCAAGAGGCGACGAGCCGCCGGTACGCGTGATTCAAGGCGCGTGCACTCAACTCGTTACGCCACACGCGGTGAGTCTCGACTTAACAAACAACGAGATTCTGGTTTCGAGCATGACCGCAAAAACTGTTTACGTGTTTCCTTTGAACGCCAATGGCGATGTGCCGCCGTTGCGAATCCTCCGCGGCCCGAAAACTAAGTTGGGCCACACCGTCGGCATCGGGGTGGATCCGGCGACTAACTTAATGGCGGTCGCGGGCTCGCGCGAAATCCTGATTTTCAATCGCACCGATAACAGCGACGTAGCGCCACGCGCCGTTATCGAAGGTCCGAACACGGGTATCGGCGAAGAGCCCTGGCAGATTCAGATGTTCCAGGGAAAGATTTTCCTGGCGGCGTCCAATCACCTTCATCAGAATGTCTATTCCGAAGTGACACTTAAGGGCACGTACAAACAGATTCCGGAAGACCCGTGGAACGATCCGAATCTGGGGTTTATCGGAGTCTGGCGCATTACTGACA
>QHXG01000464.1 GCA_003222845.1 Acidobacteriota bacterium
AAAACCTGCGTCTAAAGGATTGACCGCGCGAGTTGTTGCGCGACATTTGGATGCGGCCTCGCGGCCGGACGCGAGCACGAACCGAATGGAGACGGCCACCACCGATGAACAGATGGTAGAACGCGCCTTGACCGGCGACCCGGAGGCGTTCGGCGAGATAGTGCGTCGCTGGGAGCGGCGCATCTTCGCGCTGGCCTTCGGCATGCTGGGTCGCGAGGAAGATGCGCGTGATGCCACGCAGGAAACGTTCCTGGCAGCCTTTCGTAATCTCCGTGGCTTTCGCGGCGAGGCCAAAGTTTCATCGTGGCTGCACCGCATTGCGGTCAATCAGTGCATCACGCGGCAAAGGCGCGCGAAGGTCCGCAACGAGACGGGGCTCGAAGACGAGGCCGAAAAGAACGCCGCCGTCTTTGCCTTGCCGTCCGAGATTTCGCCGGCGCGTGCGGCTGAAAGCAAACAAAGAAGCGTCGCTGTGAGAATAGCAGTCGGCGCGTTGCCGCCAGAGCTCCGACAGGTAGTCGTTATGAAAGAGTTCGAGGAACTTACGTTCCAGGAAATTTCAGAAGCGTTGGAATTGCCGTTGAGCACAGTTAAGAGCCGGCTGTACACTGCGCTCAGGCAATTGCAGATGCGTTTAGAAAAGTTCGGTGAACCCGCGAGATGAGCGGGCGCGCGATTGCGAGGTAGTTGCTATGACGAAAAATAACGAAAGACCAATTTGCCACCGGGCGGAAGACCTGGTTGCCTATCTCTACAACGAGGCCAGCGAGACGGACGCACAAGACTTTGCCGATCATGCAGAGCAGTGCGATGCTTGCCGATCGGAACTGGCAGTCTTTCACCAGGTGCGCGAGTCGATGTTGCTATGGCGCAATGAAGCTCTGGGCACATTCAGTCCGGTTTCCCAAGCGGCAGACCTCGCCCGGGCAACGAGTGCCGTCAAGCTCGTTCAGCATGAGCGAAAACTGTCGGCTCTTCAGGCGCTGCGCGAATTCTTCAGCGTCTCGCCGCTATGGCTGCGGGGTGCGACAGCGTTCGCGGCCTTGCTTCTTTGCGTGCTCTCTTTAGTTGTAATCTCGCGTTCATGGAAACAGCCGGCGCCGGTTGCGAACAGTTTGACGGAAGAGAAGGTATATACTGCGACGCAGTTGCGCGACGCCGTTGAGAAAGCCGTCAACGATCAGCACAGTCAGTCGGAAGTCTCGTCACAACAGTCACCGAAGGTTGCTACCAACCAGGGCCAGGTTAAGCTGCCAAACCAGCAGCATGCTTCTCATCGGGAACTGACGAGCAATTCAGTCCGTTCTCGCGGCGTGCGCGGTCTGACGCGCGCTGAGCGCGAACAGTTGGCGGCGGATCTGCTATTGATTCCCGGCAGAGACGAGGCCGATCTGCCATTTGTATTTTACGAGGAGCCTAATCAATGATGGCTGCCGAGAGGAAACAAGGTGCAATCATGAATCAGCGATTAAACATAGTAGCCAGATGCCTGGGCTTGGTGCTGCTGTTATCAGTGGCCGAGCTACTGGCTCAGGCGCAAACCCAGAATCCCCAGATCAGTCCGGCTGAGGCTACGCAAACTCAGAATCAGGCGCAAACCAACCAGCCAAACCCGATTCCTGATCTTGGACCACTCAACCTGACACCAGATCAAGTTCAGAAGATTAAAATCATCTACGCCGATACGAAAGATCAGAGACAAGCGGTGAACATTAGGATTCGTCAAGCGCAACGCTCGCTGGCTGAGGCAATCGACTCTTCAACTCCAAACGAAACCCTGATCGAACAACGCTCGCGTGAACTCGCCGATGCCAGAGCCGATGCCGCAAGGCTAAGATCGCTGACGGAAGCAAGGCTTCTCCATGAAGTGCTGACACCCGAACAGCGTGTGCGACTAAGAGAGATGCGCCAACGAGCCCAGGCTAACCAGCGTGCGCGCAATCAGCAAGGCCCGCGCAACACGCTCGGCCCGCAGAACGGTTTGCCGCGCAATACAAACGCGCCCCAAACGTTGAAGCCAAACCAGCGAAAGCTGATGAAACAGCAGCAGAAGCCTTGACTTAACAGCTCATTTCGAAAATCTATCCAGCCGGCTAAAAGACGGCCAAGACTCGATCCGCGGAGGGCGAACAAGTCGCACTCTAAACGAGAAGTCTACCGCTGTTCATTCTCCGAAAAGAATAGAGCCGATCGCTATCAACCCTTGACGCGCACAGTTGGTTTTGCGCATGATAGGCCGCTCTATTGAAATTGCTCGCTTCGGCGGTGACGGTAATAAAATTTTTTGAAATCACCGACGCGCCCTCTGCCAGTACGGCTATTTACCTCGAAAGAACCATCGGCAGCCTCGGCGTCCCGAGCGGCATTCGGTTCTCGCTAAGTCACGCATGAACATCTTCAAGCGTCTTCTGCTCGAATTGCAGGAAATGTCCTTGCTCTCGGCGCGGGCGGCACTTGGAATCTTCAAGAAACCTCGTTACATCCCGGAAGCGATCGCGCAGATGGACAGCATCGGCGTAGGGTCGTTGACGATCATTATTCTCACCGGATTCTTTACCGGCGGCGTCCTGACGCTGCAAACCTATCAGACTCTCGCATCATACGGCGCAACCGATCAACTCGGTTACCTGGTTTCAATTTCGCTGGTGCGGGAATTGGGCCCGGTGTTGACTGCCTTAATGGTTACCGGTCGAGTGGTCTCGGCAATCTCGGCAGAGCTCGGTTCGATGGTGGTCTCAGAGCAAATCGACGCGATGCGAGCTCTGGGAACGGATCCAAACCGCAAGTTGGTGGCGCCGCGGCTCATCGCCCTGATCGTTACCTTGCCGTTGTTGACCCTGGTTGCCGACGTAATGGGAATTGCCGGCGGCTGGGCCGTGTCGACGTTTCTCTACGATCTGCCGTCAACGATGTTTATTAATTCAGTGCGAGATGGCATTACGACTGACGACATCATCGGGGGAATTATCAAACCGCTGGTCTTCGCATTTTTGATGGGCACGATTGCCTGTCACAAGGGACTAAAGACTGAAGGCGGTACCGTCGGTGTGGGACGCTCGACCACTACGGCGGTGGTCACGGCTTCGATAATCGTAATCATCGCGGACTTCTTCCTTGCCAAAGCGCTTCAGGTTATTCTAGGTACACAACCATGATGGCAGAAACTTCAGTTCACCGTCCCGGCGCGCAACCACCGGACAATCGCGTCAGTGAACGCGCCGCTGAATCGACCTTTCGCGAGGTTGACGATACCGAACGGGCGATTCCCGCAATTGAATTTCGCGAGGTGACGATGGTTTTCGACGACCGCAAAGTGCTCGACAATCTCAGCTTTAAGGTGATGAAGGGCGAGACGAAGATCATTCTCGGCGGCTCGGGTTGCGGCAAGTCGACTACGATCAAGTTGGTGCTCGGCCTGCTCAAGCCGGACAGCGGAAAGATACTGGTCGACGGCGAGGACATTACCAACTACTCGGAAGTCGAAATGATGCGCGTGCGAAAAAAGATCGGCATGATCTTTCAGGAAGGAGCGCTGTTCGACTCGCTTTCAGTTTACGAAAACGTTGCCTTCAAACTACACGAACAGGGCGTGCCGGAAGATCAGGTCGAAAACGAAGTGCGCCGCATGCTCCGGTTCGTGAATTTGGAACCGGCAATCGATAAGATGCCGGCGGAACTTTCAGGCGGCATGCGCCGTCGCGTCGGCATCGCCCGCGCCCTGGTGGGCGATCCGAAGATCGTGATGTTCGACGAGCCGACTGCGGGCTTGGATCCGCCGACGGCGCGCACCATCTGCGAGTTGGCGATGAAGCTGCGAGACCTGGAAGACGTATCGTCGATCTTCGTCACGCACGAAATGAACAATCTCGATTATCTAACTTCGGAATACGCGGTCGTCAACGAAGCCGGCGAAGTCGTATTCGAAACGGAAGGCGAGAAGCTTTGTCTCATCAATTGCAAGGTCTTGATGATGCGCGACGGCCAGGTAATCTTTAGCGGCACGGACGAAACGCTGCGCAAAGCGGACGATACTTACATTCAGAAGTTTCTGCGCGGACACTGATGTCACCTGGGTACGCAGGCGTCCCGCCTGCATTGGCGCAGCATCAGCTATGGAAGAAGCGCGCGGGACGCCCGCGTACCCAGGCAAGTCTAAAATCGCAAATTTCCAGGTGAAATCATGCCAAAAACAACTCGAAACATAGGCCTTAGCGAACTCAGAGTCGGCTTGCTCGTGCTGATCGCGATCGCCATTCTGGTCCTTCTGATTCTGAACGCTTCGGGCACGCTCAATCCTTTCGCCAGTCACTTGCATTTGCGGGCGCGTTTCAACGACGCCAACGGCTTGCGGGAAGGCTCTGAGGTGCGGCTGGCCGGCGTGCGGATCGGCAAAGTCGATCGCATCGAACTACTTAAGCCGAGCGATCTGGGCAATCAGCCCAATCCGC
>QHXG01000455.1 GCA_003222845.1 Acidobacteriota bacterium
AACGGGCAGGCAGGATGCCTGCGTACCCAGGGGCGGGCGGGACGCCCGCGCTCCCAGTGATGCGCGAGATTGCTGAGTACAACAGATAGCCATGATCCGCGGGCAATTGTTTGCCGCTGAGTGCAAAGCTGACGTTAATGTAAGGCTCGGTTTGGGTACGGGCGATTGTAGTAGCCACGGCGGCATTCATAAAGTCGTCCTCCGCGAACTAAGATTGACTTGCTTACTCAGAGTGAAGAACCGCAGGCACTGGGAGCTAAGCAGTCTGTGATGACGAGAGATTACACCTGTTGCATCAAATCGGTAAAGGGTTGTTAGCAGCTTCCGCCGCGCCGAGAATTTGTAGTAAACACCCTCTCCCGCTGGGAGAGGGCTGGGGTGAGGGCGTAGCTGACTATCAAGAAACGAAAACTCTCCTCCATCCTTTTCCTGACCGCTCCGACAAAAAAAAGTGAGAAAGAAGTATTTTTGGGTTTCGTAGCTAGGCCCTCACCCTAACCCTCTCCCAAAGGGAGAGGGACTTTTTCAGCAGCCTGTTAGTGCCTTTTGATTTTTGAGGCTCAGCTAGCTCTTGAACACAAAGCCTGGGTGGCGTTCTTTGTCCCGCTTTTCCCAGACGGCGATAATCTTATCGATGGCGACATGGCAAATCTGATCTTCATCATCTTTTAGTTGCAGTACACCGCCTTCGACTGTTACCACTTCACCACGCAAGCTCGACGCGCCATAACAGACAACATCGATCTTGCGGCCTACAAGTTTTGAAAGTAATTCTTCCATCAGAAGACACTGTTTAGAGTTCAAACTTTAGTTTGCTTTTGCCGGAAAGACAATCTGAAGGTTGAACTCTGAACCGCGTTTTCTAGATTATTTTTCGCCATTGCGAAAAGTAATTTGCACTAGCGGCACCACGGTGTCATCCCCTTGCTGGCTGCGCTCAAATGTCAGCAGATCGTAATAGGCGCAGCGCGCGCGCGCGGGAAATTCGCGACAGACTTGCGGGCGCGCGAAATAGATAGTGCATTGGCGCGTCTTCGGATCGAGAAACTTGCAGGCCTTGCCGAAGATCGGATCGGCCTTTCGCCGCAGAATCTGCTCGCCTTCCCAGGTGGTGGTGAAACGCTTTTGGGCCGTCGCAAAATCTACGCGAAAGTGATTCGCCAGGCGTTTGATGTCGCGCTTGGTAACCTGAACGCGCTCGTAGATCGAGCAACAATACGCCGGACATTTCGAACAGTTGTAATAACTTCGCGCTTTAATCACTAAACAACTCGCTCTTCGGTTGAGTCGCCCCCTCCATTTGAGAGAGGGTTGGGGAGAGGCTTAGCGATGACCACCCAACCGCATAACTAAGAATAAGAGAATATCTCCTTCATTCCCCTCAGCTGCGCCCCTCACCCTGGCCTTCTCCCAAAGGGAGAGGGAATTGCCGGCACAGTACTCGGGCTATTTCCTACTCGATTTTTCGTATTCACTCAACAGCAACTTCATAAACTCTTCACGACGTTCATAGAGCCGCCGCGGCGGTCGGGGTTTGTGCTTGGCTAAAGCATACGCGGTAATGATGGGGAGCGCCACTGTCGAATCGAGATAGCACACGACGGCGTCGGGTAAACGATCGGGATCGACTTTGCCCCACGAGACAGCCTCGCCTGGCGTTGCGCCTGAAAGGCCTCCCGTGTCCGCACGTGCGTCGGTAACTTGGAGAAAGTAGTCGTGACCTCTTTCATCGATACCGAGCACTTCCTGAATCTGGGGCTCGGTTTGCAGCGCGAAGTTCTTTGGCGAGCCGCCGCCGAGAATGAAGATGGCGGAACGGCCGCGGTTGTTGTCGCGGTTGCGTTTGGACCGGTCGCTACCGCTCGCGGTACTGACACGGAGGACCCGGTCGCTACCGCTCGGGGTACTGACACGGAGGGGCCGGTCGCTACCGCTCGCGGTTCCGTAACGCGCGCTACTGACACGGTCGCGAATCAATCCGCGCTTTGCGGCCAGGACGATCGCAGCGGTTTCGTTCACATCGAGCGAAGGATCGAAGGCTAGTTTATTGCCCTGCAAAGCCTTCGCCGCGACGTTCATACCGATTGACGAATCCCCCGGTGAAGAAGTGTAAAGCGGCACCGCGTATTCGTGGGCGGCAGCCAGCAGAGATTTGTTCTTCAGGCCCAACTTCCTTTCGCGTTCGAGTACATATCTTCCCGCGCGGTAATGAAATTCAGCCGTGGACATTGGCTTCTGAAACTCGGGCGCTTCGATCACCCGGCGGAAAAACTCGTCCGTGTTGAGGAGCACCGAATAATCGAAGAAGATGTCATAGATACGCACGACCTGTTCATCGCGCAGCACGATATCCGAAGTCTGCGCGTTGCCTTCGTGCATCGACAGACCGATGCCAAAGTGCGTGTCGTGATAAAAGTTTGCGCCGGTGGAGATTATCCAGTCGATGAAGCCGGCCTTGATCAGCGGAATCAAAGCGGACATACCCAAGCCCGCGGGCGTCAGAGCGCCGGTCAAGGTTATGCCGACAGTAACATCCGGCTCCAGCATTTTCTGCGTGAAGAGCCAACACGCTTCGCGCAGGCGGGCAGCGTTATAGGCCAGGAAAGCACCGTCAACCAGGTCAGTGAGTTTCGTGGCGCGCGTAATTGGTTTCGGATCGATGCGCCGGCCACGCAGAAATTTGCTTTGTTTCTTTGCCAAGACTTTCCGGAAACTGATTATTGATGTCAACGTCAGAACCGCCTGCGGTAGCGGGGCGGTTGATCTCTAGTTAGCAACACCTATTAAATATCACAGATCAACCGCCCGCTACCGCAGGCGGTTCTGACAGGCGCTCAAGGCACTCACGACATAGACAACCGCGATAGCGCGAGCGCAATTCCGCGCGCGTTTCATCCGTCAATTTGATCTCTGAACACCAGCAGCCACGCAAACTTGCCCCGCACGAAAACTCATTGCCGCACGCTTCACAGACCGAAGCTCCAGCGAGGCGCGGCGAAAATATTCCCGCAAGTTTTCTTAGCTTACTCGTCACCGGTTCGCCGTCGCATCTTCTGCTTTGGCTTCTTCTTTTCGTCTTAATTTCAAACGACAGATCCGCTTCTCGTCTGCGTCAAGGATATCAACTTCGAGACCGCGAAAACTCAAATGTTCGCCCGGGCGTGGGACGCTTCCTTTTTGCGCAATCACCAACCCCGCAATCGTGGTGAAGTCATCGGCTTCGATTTCCATTCCGAACAGGCGTTCAATTTTCCCAATCTCCGTTCCTCCCAGCACTTCATAGGCGCCATCCGCGGAGGCCACAATCTCTTCCGGTTCCTCACCGCTGATGTCTTCGTCTTCAATCTCGCCGACGATCTCTTCCAGAATGTCTTCGACCGTTACGAGGCCTGCGATGCCCCCATACTCATCAATCACCATCGCCAGATAGGCATGCGCCTTTTGCATGTCTCGCAGCAGCTTGGCGACGGGTTTCGTCTCGGGCACTAGATAGACCTGCCTGATGAAAGGCGCAATTGGAGAATCCGCCTTTCCCGTAGCCAACGAAGGCAACAAATCGCGGACGTAGATAATTCCCTCGACGTTGTCGATTTGATCGCGATAGACGGGCAGCCGCGAGTGCCGCGATTCGATCATGAGGTTGCGCGCTTCGCGGACCGTGGCGGTCTTCGGTAACGCCACAATTTCCGTGCGCGGCGTCATTACTTCGCTGACGCGCGTATCGCCGAACTCGATGGCCGAATGGATCAGCTCACGCTCTTCTTCTTCGATGATGCCTTCAGCTTCGCCAACGTCGATCAGCGCCTGGATGTCGTCCCCAGCGTCGTCTTGTTCCTCCTCGTCGGTCGCTTCTTCCATCTCCTCCTGCTTGCGCAAACGATCGAACGAACGATGCCAGGGCTCAGCGGCGAAAGTGAGTGCGCGATAGAATGGGCGTAAAACCGGCAGGAGCCTTAAAAGCTTTCCTTCCGGATTTCGCAGGGAGATCAAGCGCGGAATAAACTGCCGAAAGATTCCTGCCAACACCAGACCCGAGAAAAGCGAGATCAACAAGGCCAGAGTGCTTTCTGAAAACCACTGGACCGAAATGTGCGTGATGAGTACCGCAATTGCCACCAGTAGAATCTGGATCGTGGCTGACAAGCTGAAGCTGAACCGAGCGCGATTTTCGAGAATCTCTGTCAGGAAGGGTGTGGACCGCGCCGCCGGGTGTTCTTCTGCTTCAGAGGCGAGACGCCGGAGCCCGACATCGCTCAACTGGCCGAAAGCCATGTCCACTGTGGCCAGAAATGTCAGTGCCAGAAGCAGGA
>QHXG01000456.1 GCA_003222845.1 Acidobacteriota bacterium
CTCTTCGTGCGCGACATGCTGAGGCAAGAGGCAAAGTTGGTGACCATCAGTCCCGATAGAAGGAGCGATGCCCGGAACAGTGACGGTAATGCCGCGTTTATCCACGATGCTGCGATCAGTGGCGACGGCCGCTTTGTAGCCTTTGTCACCAATGCCATAAACCTCGCGCCGGAGAAGACAACCATAGACTTCGAAGACATCTTTGTGCGCGACACTGTTGCCGAAGTCACGAAGGTGGTGAGCGTGAATGCCTGGGGCACGGTCAGCGGTAACCGGCAATCATGGCTGCCAAAGATTAGCGGAGATGGACGGTTCATCACTTTCTACAGTCGGGCGTCTGATCTCGTCTATAACGACAGGAACGATGTGCCTGGCGGTTTTGGCACTGAAGATGTTTTTGTTCGTGACACGCAACTCGGCATTACTACGCTCGCCAGCATTAACCGAACTGGAACCAACAGCGGCAACAACTGGTCGCGTAATCCCATCATCAGCACTGATGGACGGCGCGTGGTCTTTATGAGCATAGCTTCGGACCTGACGCCGTACGAAACTAACGGTATCAGAAATGTGTTCGCCTACACCGTGCCCACCCAGTTTGGGCAAGTGCAGTTCAGCGCGGGCTCTTATCAAGCGAGCGAGGCGGACGGCTCAGCAACGATCACTGTCACACGTACTGGCGGCAGCGAAGGAGATGTCTCGATTGATTATTCAACTTCCGGCGGCACGGCCTCAAGTCGCTCAAACTATAGGCCAGCTTTTGGGACGCTCCACTTAATTCCCGGCGAAGTGAGTAAGAGCTTTAAGATCCTTATTACAGACGATCAAATCGCCAATGGCGACAAGACAGTCAATCTTGTGCTCTCGAATCCTGCTGGCGGCGTGACACTCGGATCACAGAACACGGCGACGCTGACAATTAAAGAGAACGACAACACGACCTCTCCGGTCAATCCGATAGACGACACGCCCTTCTTCGTACAGCAGCATTATCTCGACTTCCTCAATCGCGAGCCTGAGCAGGCAGGTCTTCAGTTCTGGGTTAATCAGATCGAACAATGTGGCGCGGATACAAAATGCCGCGAGGTCAAGCGCATAAATGTCTCCGCGGCGTTCATCCTTTCGACAGAGTTTCAGGAGACCGGCTTTCTCGTTTACCGAATGTACAAGGCGGCTTACGGACGTGCTCCGACCTATGCAGAATTTCTCGCTGACACCCAGGCAATCAGTCAGGGCGTAATAGTGGGCGCGCCGGGCTGGGAAGCCCAGTTGGAGTTGAACACACAAAACTTCACAAACGCGTTCGTCAATCGACCTTCATTAAGGACCGTGTATAAGTCTGTGTGGGACTTCGTCAACGGCGTGAGTTCGAATTCGGGTGTCACCCCTTCTTTCACCCTATTGAATGACCTGAGCTATGGCAAGGAGACGCCCGCGAGCTTCTTCCGCAAAATGGCGGAAGACCCAACCTTCTCCACGAAACAATTCAACTCGGCTTTCGTGCTGATGCAGTACTTCGGTTATCTGCGCCGCAATCCTAACGACGCGCCGGACTCTGACTTCGGCGGCTACACCTTCTGGCTGAACAAGCTGAATCAATTTGGCGGCAACTACCAAGCCGCCGAAATGGTCAAGGCATTCATTGTCTCAAGTGAATATCGGCAACGCTTTGGGCCGTAACGTCCGAGAAGCTTTAGCTTGTCGTGGCCTTGGCTATATATAGGATTAACTCTAGTCTGTCGGCGCGAAAAGGCGACAAGCTGAGGCTTATCGGACATCCGGCCGCACCCTCGACGGTTTGCATTGAGGAAGTTTCATCCCGCTGCAGAAACGATCTTCTCAACGACGTTCTTCCAGGAGAGCTTCATGGACAGCAGTTTTTCTTGTCCCCGTTCACCCATTCGAGGAGCGCGCGCGCGATCGGCATGCAATCGATCAAGCGCATCAGCAATGGCGCGGGGTTCGGGATTTACAATCAAGCCATCCTGTTCGTGCTCGATGAATTCCGTTGCGCCACCGCCGTCGTTGGGCACGATGACCGGTTTCGCGGCGAGCATTCCTTCGAGAGTGACGTAGCCATAGTCTTCATCGAATGGCAGGTAACAAACGCCGAGCGCGTTCGCGTACAACTCGACGATCTCTTCCTCGGCAATAAAACCTTTCAGACAGACGCGCTCCCGTACGCCGTGTTTTGCTATTAGTGATTCGTAGTGTTTTCGATCTCGCAAATCGCCGGCGAGCACGATCTTCACCGGCGTGCGCAGGTGTTTTGCAGCTTCGATCAAGAGCTCCTGCCGCTTCTGTGGCTCCAGCCGGCTCGGATAAAAAATGTAGTCGCCGTATTCGCCCCCGTGCAGGCGTTCGGCGCGCGGCGGCGGGTGATAAAGCGGTTCGCTCTCGATGTTGTTATAGCGTTTCAGTCGTTGTGCGACTGTCTTTGAGTTGGCAAAAACTCTCTTTGCTTCAGGGATGAAGCGTCCATCGCAATGATGTATCCATTCGCGAACGCGCACGCCTTCGGGATACATTGAAAGATCGTCGAAGGGCGTGCCCCAAAGGTTATAAGCCGCGCGATGCTGATGCAGAATCCAGAGCACTTTTCGTTCATGTGCGACGAGATACGCGGGAAACTTCATTCCGATAACTAAATCAATTGGAGTTCCGTTGGCTGCCGTTACATCGAGCATTCGCCAGGCCATTGCGCCGCGCATTATCTCTGTCGGTGGATACCACTTGAACGGCAACGCGACGACTTCAGCGTTATATCCGGCTTCGATCAGCGCGTGTCGCAAACCCGCAACGTGCGACTCGGCGCCGCCTTTAGTGAAAGGAACCTGGGTCGTGCAGATTAGGATATTGCGAAGCATTAAAAGACAGAGGTCAGAGATCAGAGATCGGAGGTCAGAAGGCGATGCTGTCTTACGATCGCTGCAGTATAACTTCCGACCTCTGATCTCCGACTTCCAATCTCCGACCTCCGATCTCTGACCTCTGACCTCTGACTTCCATATTGCACACCGCAATCGACAACTCGCGGTCATCGCGCGTCTCGTCATTCATCGGTCGTGATTGCCAGGTGCGATTGGCGCGAATCTCCAATTCAAACTGTCCGTTCGCTTCAGAATTCAAACGCTCAGGCACGAACAGATGCAGATTCAGCCAGGCCCTTCGCAGCAGCGCGAAGCACGAAAGCCGCTCACCATTCAAGAGAAACTCCAATTCCAGAGGCTGCGTGCGCAAGTCCGGCATATGCGTAGTCAAATCGAGAGTGATTTCAGAAACATCTGATGAACTAAACGTTACCTTGCCGCTGCCACTCATCCAGCGCGCGATGGGCGGCAGCAGATTTGGTTCATACCACCCTTCATCAAACGTCACCGCTGGGCTTCGATCGAGCGACCTGGCGTTCGCCTCAGTCGCATAAAGCGCGCGGCGATCGCGATGCTCGTTGTAAAAGGCGCCGAGCGGCGCATCCGAGGCTTTCAAGAGCACATAGAGACCGCTCTTTGGCAGATGAATATTTAAATCGGAAATATTGCCGAAGACGTAGCCCATCGCCATATCAAACGCGCGTCGTTCTTTGAATGACAGGCTGCGCAAGTAATCGACGAAATCCGTTTCGAACTTCAGTCCGTACTGGTCGGCTTGTTTGATGAATTCTTCGCTGCTGATGCAGAGCGCGTAACGCGGCTGGCACACAACGTTTTGAAAAAACCGCCGGAAACGCGCCGCATGTTCCTGCTCTTCTTCCAATCCAACGTGGCCATCGACTTCGATGAATTTACGAAGCTCGTCGGGCGTCATCTCTTCATAACGCTTTTGCGTCGCGCGATCAGTGCACTCGATACCGTGCATCGTGACGCCGTCCGGCCGCAACACGCGCTTTATCTCAGCCAGCACCTGATCTTTCTCTTCGAAACCGACGTGGCCAAGCACGTCGAGGCTTACGACGTAATCAAAACTCGCGTCGGGGAACGGCAAGCGAGAAAGCTTGGCAGTGAAGGTCGCGTCGTACCCATTACGGCGCGCTGCTAACGAACATTCAGGCGAAAGATCGACACCCGTCAACGTCACTTGCTTGCGTTTCAGCAGCGCCAGCATCCCCGCGCCACATCCGAGGTCGAGCACCGTAGATTTGGCGCGCACATTATCGTAAACCCACATCGTGCGCGCGAAGCGGATGTCGAAGCGATCGAGAGGTTTGAAGTAGCGCGCGTCGAGCACTTCGTCCGACACAAACTTGGTTCGATAAAACTCAGCCAGATCCGTTATGCCGGCGCGGGTGTAGAGATCTTTTATTGAGGTGGACATGATCCAACTAGTCCTGGGAAAGTCTCGGAATTGCAAATTGAAAAATGAAAAATGAAAATTGCAAAATGCGTGTTAGCTGGCGGCTCGCTTTACGGAACAGGATCCCCAATTTGCAATTTGCATTTTTCAATTTTCAATTTGCAATAGTGGGTTTGCAGTAGCTTAGCTTTCTTTCTCCGATCGCAACCGTTCCAGCTTCTCCAGACGCGCCTCAAGCGCTCGCCGCCCGCGATCTTCCCGCACGGCAGCTTCGCTTGCTTCGAGCGAAAGCTGTTTGAAACAGACCCTCTGCTCTTCGTGCAAATCATCGCCGAGTTCCGAGATGCGCGCGTCTGTCTCTGCTCCGCGCGCATCGATGCTGGCGCGCAGGTCTTCAGTTGTTTGGGCGAGATCTGTGCGCAGGGAAGCGGCGGTCTGCCGAAGCTCGGAGGCTAACGCTTCGTTCGTTTGGTTCCTCTCTTCGCGCAATAATTCAGTTGTGTGTGCCAGCTCAGTTTGCAGAGTTTCCGTTGTCTGCCGAGACTCAACTCTCAACGCTTCGGTTGTCTGGCGCGACTCCGCACGCAAAGCTTCGGTTGTTTGGCCCAATGCTTCTCTCGTCTGGTTAGACTCAGAACGCAGGGCTTCCTTCGTCTGATTCAATTCCTCCTGCATCTTGATCAGATGCTCCTCGTGCACCCTTAACGCTTCGAGCGCGTCGGACAGTCCATGGTGAGCGGCTGAATTGAAATTAATTTGTTCCCACGTAAACCAGCGACTAAGGGATTTCATGCGAGCTTTGATCCAGAGTTCGAAGCGTGCTGCTATTCCACTTCGATTACTAAACAAGGGTGGTAACCGGTCCCAGGCGCGCGAGGTCGTGGTCAGATGCGCTTCCAGACGCGCCAGCGATTCAGTCGCAATCGCAGGCGCGGTTGGCGATATTGCAGGTTTCGAATCGTTTCCATTCTGAGTCGCAACTGCAACGGCAGCCTCGCGCTCCTTTTCCTCAGTGCGGACCCGCTCGCGAATTTCGTTCAGGATGCTCTCTACTTCATTGACCATGGTTCAAGCGCTGGCGGTTTCTTGCAGTTGAATCTCTGCACTCGACTCGACGCGATGTTCCAGACGACGCGCGGTCGCACTGGCATTGAGATTGGCGATGCCTTCAATCAAATGCTGACTGGTCACGCGAAAAAACCGAACGCCGTCGAGCCAGTCGTACGCTTCGCCGTCATGACTATGCACAGCGCAAGAGATCGAATAATCGTCAATTCCCAGCCAGCAATTAAAAGAAAACACGGCTTCAAGAACTTCCCCGCGACGCACGGCGCCAAGCTCGATTTGCTGCTCTTTCGTGTTCGTGCCATAGGCACTGATGCCGTGACGATTGCGTATGAGAAAACCGATTACCGGCTGATCGATATTCCGGTTGCTGCGAACCACCAAGCGCATCAGCAGAGACTCTCCGGTCTCAACGATCTCGACGCCATGACGTGCAGCATCTGTCAATTCGGCTGCGATAATCTCGGCGCTGCCGTTTCCATGTCGATAAGTGTAGCAGAGTGGCGGCAGGCTTTCGTCCACAGCCGTTGTCTCGCCCGACGCTGTCGTGCTTTCTTCGTAAGCCTGTTCGCGCGCCATGATGATCTTCTGATAACGATTGAGCACCTCAGCGGGCTTACCATCTTCTATGATTCGTCCTGCATTCAACAGAATCGCGCGCGCGCAAAGTGCTCGCACCGCCGCCAGATCGTGCGACACGAACAGCACCGTCGTGCCGCGCTCCTGCAATTCCTGCATGCGGCGCAGGCAGCGATGTTGAAAGACCGCATCGCCCACCGCCAGTGCTTCGTCAACCAAAAGAATCTCCGGTTCGACACTCGCGGCGATCGCAAAAGCCAGCCGCACGAACATGCCGCTTGAATAAGTCTTCACCGGTTGATAGAGGAACTGGCCGATCTCTGCGAAGCGTTCGATCGATGGAAACAGCCGATCAGTTTCGCGGCGCGACAGTCCCAGCAGCGACGCATTCATATACACGTTCTCGACGCCGCTGAACTCCGGATCGAAGCCGGCGCCTAATTCCAGCAGCGCCGCTACGCGCCCTTCGTGCCAGACATTTCCATGAGTCGGCTCGAGCGTCCCGGCGATGATTTGTAACAGCGTCGATTTGCCGCAACCGTTAGGACCGACGACGCCAACCGTAGAGCCTTTATCGAGTTCGAAACTGACATCGCGCAGCGCCCAGAATTCTTGATGTCGTCGCAGTCGCCCACGCGTGATCGATTCCTTCAGCCGATCGGACGGTCGCGCAT
>QHXG01000457.1:0-5702 GCA_003222845.1 Acidobacteriota bacterium
CTCGATGACCGGCCGCGCAAGAAACTACAGATGAAACCGCATGAAATCGATCGCATAGCGGAGACGTTGGGCGGCAATCTCGGGGTCTTAATTCTGGCGGGCGGCGAGCCGTTCACGCGGAAAGATCTGCCGGAGATCGTCAGCTCTTTTTATCGTCACAACAATCTTGAATCGGTTTATCTAATGTCGAACGGACAGATTCAGAAGCGAATCTTTCCTGACGTGACGCGCATTCTGGAAGAATGTCCGAATCTGAACGTGACTGTGGCGATGGGCATCGATGGATTGCAGGAGCAGCACGACAAGATCAGACAGAAGGCCGGCTCATGGTCGATCGCGATCGACACCGCTCGCGAGTTGAAAGCGATGAAGAAGCAGTATCCGCGCCTGGATCTTCAGACTTGCACGTGCTTTATGCATTCGAACCAGGACACGATTTTCGAGTGGTACGATTTTCTAAAACACGATCTCAAGCCGGACAAAGTGAACTTCAATTACATTCGTCCGCCGTCAGCCGATCCAATTGAACTCGATATCGATCTGACTCGGTACTCTAAACTGGCTCAGACGATCGACGACGATTCGCGCCACGCCGCGATCAAGAACAACTACGGCGGCAACGCCGGGTTCTTCAAGGCCGCAATCGACATTTACATGCACGGGTTGATTGCGAAGACGCAGGAAACTCAAACGGCGCAGTTGACTTGTTATGCGGGCACCGCTGGAGCCGTGATCTACGACGAGGGCACTCTGTCATCGTGCGAGAACCTGGCGCCGATTGGAAACCTGCGCGATTACGACTGGAACTTCCAGGGACTCTGGTTATCACCGGCAATGAAAGCGCGTCGCAAACAGGCGGCGGACGGCTGTTTCTGCACACATGAATCGAATTGCTACTACCCGTCGTTGCCTTTCAATCCGAAGCACTTGATTCAGATCAAGAAGCTGGAGCGCGAGATGAAGAAAGCGCGGCGGGAGCTTGAGAAACAAACTGAACCACAGCCCGACGGAATAGCGGTCAAGGTATGAACAACGGCGTTCAGAGTACCGACTTCCAGTCGGGCTTTGTCCTAATGGAAGACCCAACTAAAGTTGGTACTCTAGCGCCTTAACTGATCCGCTCCAGTTGATGAATCCGAACGCCCCGAAGATCCTAATCATCTCTTCCGACACCGGTGGCGGGCATCGCTCCGCGGCTGCGGCGATCGTGGCCGGCATCGAGAGCTTCGTGAAGGGCGAATCGTACGCAGTCCGGGTGGTCCGAGCGGTCGAAGAATCACATCAGTTAGCTGCGAAACTGGTGGCAATTTACAACTGGCTGTTGCGGCACAAGCAGCACTGGATGAAGTATTACTACTGGTTGATTAACCGGTTTCGTCCAGAGACGCGGGAGTTCTTTCATTCCCGCTCCATTACTTATGTGCGCGATCTTTTCGAACGCTGGTGTCCGCATATCGTGGTCAGCGTTCATCCGCTGACACAGCACATTTTCGCGCGCGTGCTAAAAGAGCTTGGTCTCGCCGATCGCATTCCGCTGGTGACCGTGGTTACCGATCCTTACTACGGCTTCTGGAAAGGCTGGGCCTGCGATGATGTGACTCTTTATCTGGTGGCCACCGAAGATGCACGCCGGCAATTGGTCGACTACGGAATAGCGCCGGAACGAATCAAGGTTTCGGGGATGCCGGTCCATCCGAAGTTCGATTTTCCCGGCGAACACGCGGCTCAAGCGGCGCGTAGGGCGCTCGGACTTGAGCCCGAGAAGTTTACAGTCTTTCTGAACGCCGGCTGGGAAGGCGGCGGTAACATTTCACAAATCTTTCGCGAGCTGGTGCGTGGCGAACTTGACGTGCAAGCGATCTTTCTCGCTGGGAAGAATGAAGCATTGAGAAGTGAAGCAGAGATGCTTGCCGCCGAGGCGAACTTCCCAATCAAAGTCATTGGTTATTCGGAAGAAGTCGAGCAACTGATGCGCGCCGCCAATGTAATGATTTCAAAACTCGGCGGTCTCACCACCTTCGAAGCATTAAATTGTCGCGTCCCCATTATTGCTGACACCATCACTGAGCCGATGCCTCAGGAGGCCGGCACCGTTAAGTCAATCGTCAAAGGCGGCGCCGCCGTGATGCTGCAACGCGCGTCCGACATCGTTCCCATCGTTCATCGCATGGTCGAAGACTCAAAACACTACGCCGCCCTGCGCGCGGCTACGATCACGATTGCTATTCCGAACGCTACCAGACGCATTGTCGAAGAGATCACGGCGTTGATTCCCGAATCTGGAGCTAGTAGCGATGATTCGCTAATGGTTGAGCCCAGTTCTTGATTCGCTCGCGGACTCCCTCTCCTTTGGGAGAGGGCCGGGTGAGGGCCTGGCGACAAAACCCAAAATACTTCTTTCTCCGCTTTTATCGGAGCGGAAAGGAAAGAGGATGGAGGAGAGTTTCTTTCTTGTTAATCGCTACGCCCTCACCCCAACCCTCTCCCAATGGGAGAGGGAGTTTACCTACGAATTCTTGGCACCACGAATGGGTAACGCGGTCTTGACTCGCGCGCTGGCTTCGCGGTCTAATCCTTCAAAGCTCTTAATTGGTTGAAAAAGTTAGTGGCAGTATCTCGCGTTGGGAGACTGTAAGAATGAGTCTGTTGCTCGAAGGAAAGCGTGCATTTATAACTGGTGGAACGCGCGGGATCGGCGCGGCGTTGTGCCAGGTGTTTGCGCGCGAAGGCGCTGAAGTGGCGTTCAATTATGGCTCGCGTGATGACTTGGCGGAAGAAGTGATGGGCATAGTCCAGGCACTGGGTCGACGCGCGCGTTCGTTCAAGGTCTCGGTAACCGATCGTTTTGGCATAAAGCATTTAACGAGAGAGTTGGTTCAGGAATGGGGCGGGATTGACATCCTGGTCAACAATGCCGCGATCAATCGCGGCGATAACTTTGCGACCACCACGGATCGAGCGTGGGATGAAGTCATCAACACCAACGTCCACAGTCTTTTCGCGGTGACCAAACCGATCTATAAGCAGATGATTCGCCAGCGCAAAGGCGCGATCCTCAACATCACCTCCATCGGCGCCATTCGCTCTCTGCCGACCTCCGTTCATTACGCGACCTCGAAGGCCGCCATGATTGGCTTTACGAAGTGTCTCGCGCGCGAAGCCGCCACCTTCGGTATCGCGGTCAACGCCATCGCTGCCGGAATCTTTGATACCGATCTCGCTCAAGCGCTGCCTGAGCGCTGGCTGCAGATGCACGAGTTCTGGGTTTCCAGCGGCCGGCTTGGCCGTCCCGAGGAACTCGCCGAATTCGCCGCCTTCATGGTCAGCGATCGTAACTCTTTCATGAATGGCGAAGTCGTCATAGTGGACGGCGGCGCGGTCACTTGATTTGAGCGCGGCTCACCTTAATCGATGTTTTGGACTGTCCTATTGATGATTTCCGCGCTGGCGCTCCCCGCCGGTTCTAAGCCACAAGATCAAAATGGTTGCGCGTTTACAGCTAATCTCGGAAGCCCAACCGCTCCCGCCGTCACTGGGACGCTTTCCACTCGCTTGTTTCGGGGTGGCGTCCAGGGCAGTTGCAACCCAAATACATTCCCTGGCAATGCCAGCTCAGGTGCCTTTCCATTCGACGCCTATACTTTCACGAATTCATCAGCTTCGCCGGTTTGCGTGACAGCGGCGCTTACAGTCAATTCACAGTCGAATGCAGATTATCAGATTGCGGCTTTTCTGGCGCCGTTCTCAGCCGCCGATATCACCAATCCCGCTCGTTATCTGGGAGACTCGGGCCTTAGTAGAAACAACTTCAACCCACCAATTAATCCGTTAACCTTTCAGTTCACGGTGCCGGCCAACACGAGTTTTACAATTATCGTTTACTCGGTCACCGGCACGGTTGAACTCGGAGTGAATTACACTCTCAGGACGTTTTCATACGGCAGCTTTTGCACGCCGGCCCCGCCGACACTTCCGGCTCTTTACGGCGCAAGTGCCAACGGTGAGTTGTTTAGCATCGACACTAACACGGGGACGGGCACTCTTATTGGGATTCTGCCTTTCGGTTACTTTGGCGGGAGCACCGAGATTGTATTCAACAACAACACCCGCCGCGCATGGACGCAGTTTTCTCCTTCCGCGGCTACGGGCGGCCAGGAATTTGACATCAATACCGCAGCTGGCATTGGCGGTCCCATCGCGACCGCCGGAGCCTTCAACGGGCTGGAATGGGTAGGGCCCACGCTGTATGGCACTATGATCACTTCCGGGGGCGGCGCGTCGCAGCTTCGAACATTAGATCCATTCGCGGGCACGTCTAGCTTAGTTGGCCCAACTGGGCGGGGCCCGATTCCCGGTCTCGCTTACGACCAGACAACCGGAACCATGTATGGCATCACTGGTGGCAACGGTAGCGGAGGCGGCGCTATTGGAAATCTCGTCACCATCAATCTAACGACGGGCGCGGCGACGATCGTCGGATCGGTGGGATTCAATGCGGGCAGTCTCGAGTTTGGTCCTGATGGAAATCTGTACGCGGGCAGTACCGACGGCTTGGGCAGTCTTTATCGAATCAATAAGACGAGTGGTGCAGCCACGCTCATCGGGCAGACTGGCTTTAATAACGTCACTGGTCTCGCCCTGGTGAATTCGACAAATACCATCCAGTTCAACGCCAGCAATTACAACGTCGCCGAGAACAGTCAACTGGTTAATGTCACGGTCACTCGCTCAGGTGATACGAGTGGCACGGCGAGTGTGAATTACGCCACCAGCGACAGCGCTGGCTCGCAGAACTGTAATGTAACCAACGGCGTGGCTTCATCGCGCTGCGATTACATCAGCGCTCTCGGCACGCTCAAGTTCGCCGCGGGTGAGACTTCCAAGACGATTTCGATTCTCGTCATTAATGACGCGTATGTAGAAGGGCCGGAGACTTTCAATCTCACTCTCAGCAATCCAACGGGCGCGTCTCTCGGAAGTCAGGCAACGGCCATAGTCACCATCAACGACAACGACACCAGCGCGGGGGCGAATCCGATCGACCAGGCGGGCTTCTTCGTGACTGAGCATTATTATGACTTCCTGAATCGGTTGCCGGACGCGGATGGCCTGGCGTTTTGGACCAACGAGATTACGTCCTGCGGAAATGATCAGACGTGCATTGGCCTGAAACGGATCAATGTTTCGGCGGCTTACTTTCTGTCGATTGAATTTCAACAGACTGGTTATCTGGTCGAGCGCATGTACAAGGCGGCGTTCGGCAGCGCCAGCGGGGCTTCCACGCTGGGCGGGGCGCATCAGCTTGCGGTTCCGATCGTGCGCTTCAATGAATTCCTGCCCGACACGCAGCAGATTGGCCAGGGCGTCGTAGTAAACGTCGGGAATTGGCAACAGCAATTGGAGAATAACAAGCAGGCTTTCGCCTTAGACTTTGTGCAGCGCTCACGCTTCGCCTCGGCCTTCGCCACGACGCTGACGCCGGCGCAATTCGTTGATGCGCTATTCACTAACGCCGGTGTCACACCTTCTGCCAGCGAGCGGCAGGCAGCCATCAATGAATTCGGTTCCGCGACCAATACCAGCGACGCGGCGGCGCGCGGTCGAGCACTGCGCGACGTAGCTGAGAACTCAATTCTGCAACAACAGGAATTCAATCGCGCGTTTGTGTTGATGCAATTCTTTGGTTACCTGCGCCGCAACCC
>QHXG01000457.1:5711-12005 GCA_003222845.1 Acidobacteriota bacterium
ACACCGGCTATGAGTTTTGGCTGACAAAGCTGAATCAATTCAACGGCAACTTCGTCAGTGCTGAAATGGTCAAGGCGTTCATCACGTCGATTGAATATCGACAACGCTTCGGGCCGTGAGTCCGCAACCCGCCCCGTGAGATAACAAACTTGGCTGACTGGGGAGGTATGGAATTTATCTCACGGGGTAGCGGGCGGTTGATCTTCAATGTCGGACTCGCTCGATGACCAAAGATAAACCGCCCGCTACCGCAGGCGGTTCTGACATGCGTTAAGCTTGGAGCCCCACCCGGCGCAGCAAATCGATATATCTCGGGTCGGAGCGCAGGTCATCGAACATCGGGTCGACCTTCAGATCGACTAGGGTGGGCAAGTGCTCGGCGTAGGACTTTTCGAGCCAGTCGAACGCACGGTCTCTGTCGCCGAGACGGGCGTACAATCGTGCCGGGATAATCGACAAGGTAAAGCTTCTCTTAGATCTTTCTCTCGCCACCTCAAGTTTCTTCAGCCAGAAGCCTCTCAGCCCGGATGCGGCGTACCCCGCTTTTAGCGCCGCTATCGTCTCCTGGCTCTCGCCATCGAGGACTTCATTCCTGAGATACTCTTCGACGGCTTCCCCATCCATTCCCTTCTGCTCGTAAGCCTGCGCCAAGTCATAGTGAGCGTTCGCACGGTTCGCGTCCATTCCAATCGCGTGGTTCAACGCCTCGATGGCCTCATCGTAGCGCCGCGCATAGAGCAAGACCTCCCCCACGTCCACGTTCATTACGACGTTGAGCGGGTCGAGTTCGCGGGCCCGCTTGATCTCGGCGATTCCTTCGTCCGGCCTGTCCAAGTGCACCAGACAATATGCGTAATTGTGGTGAGACTCGGCGTTGCCTGGGCTGATTTCAATCGCGCGCTCATTCTCTCTGGCGGCGTTCGACAAATCCCAGCCGTTACCGTAGACGGTCGCCAACGCGACGTGGGCCTCGGCCAGCGAGTCGTCGAGCTCCAGTGCCCTCGTCGCCGCCTCCCTTTCCTTCGGCATCACCTCCTCCGGAGGTAATCGTATAAACCAGTAAACTTTGTCATAGCCATCGGCGAGCCCGGCATACGCCAAGGCGTAATTCGGGTCTATTTCAATCGCCCGTCTGAAATATTCGATGGCCTTCGCAATCCCATCCGGTGTCCTTTTGTTCAGGAAGTAGCGGCCTTTCAGGTAGGCCTCATACGCCTCCACGCTATCTGTGTATCGCTTGGCGAGCCGCCGCTCGCCTTCCCCGCTAAGCTGGATCCTTAATCCGGCGGCCACGCTGCGCGTGATCTTGTCCTGGACGACAAAGATGTCTCCGATGGCGCGCTCATAAGTATCGCTCGCCCAGAGCACCTCGCCGTCTTCGGTGCTCACGAGCCTGACGTTGATACGCACTCTCTCGCCGCTCTTGAGAACACTACCTTCCAACAGCGCTCCGACGCCAAGCTTCTCTCTCACTTCCCGCGGATCGATCTCTTTCCCTTTGAACGCAAAGACGGAGCCGTGCGAGATAACCTTCAGGCCTTCAATTCTCGAGAGGGTATTAATGAGGTTCTCGGTAATGCCGTCGCTGAAGTATTCGCTCTCGGGATCGTTGGAGAGATTTCTAAGCGGCAGGACGGCAACGGAACGAATCTGCGCGGGGTGGATTGCGATTACCGCAGGCCGTCGGCGATAACTTACCAGCCCGATTGCGCCAATTGCGACGGCAAGAGTGATGAGAACTAAGGCAACGGTCTTTGTATGTCGCTTCGGCGCCGGTAGACTTAAAGCTGGCGCGGGCGAGAAGTCGATCCCTGGCCTCTCAACTGCCGCAGGTTCATGCTGAATCTCCTCTTCTTCGACGACGATCCTCACGCCCCGGGTCTTTTCTATTTCAGTTATCGTCGTCTCATCCCGAACAACCTGCTCTTCGATGGGTCCTATATAACGGTAGCCGACTCCCCAGCGCGTTTCGATGAAGCGAGCGTGGTCCGATTGATCATCAAGGGCCTTACGGACGGCGCCGACACATTTGCGCAACGCGTCGTCATAGACGTCTTTTCCATCCCAGAAACGATCCAGGAGTTCCGCGCGACTTACGAATCGCTCACGATGCTCGACCAAATACGTTAAGACCTGAAATGGTTTTTTAGGCAGGTGAATCGGTTGCCCGCTGCGACTTAGCAATTGCTCATCCGGGACGAGACTATAGTTCTCGAGCAGATACGTTTTGCGAGGTTGATTCATAATTCTCGAATTGATCCGCCGCGTCGCGGCGATTTGAGTTTAGCCCTGTCTTTTAAGGCAGGGTAAGCGTGCAATACTCAGGACCCTTCGTCGCGTCAGCGACGACTGAAAGCCCCGCTCAACCGTCGGGCTATTTTCACCAACACTAACCCTGGCCTTGAAAGACCGGGCTAAATCCAAACGTCGCTCACGCGACATAGAGATCCAACCCAAAAAGCGGATACCTATCGTCGCTATCTTCCCTAATGGTCGGCATGTTTGGGACATTCTCGAATAATTTCCGATCTATTTCCGGTTTTTTTCCAGACCCGAGCGCGAGTTATCGGGTAGTTTTCTGCGTTCTGAACTTCACAAGAAGGGGAGATGGTGGATTCTACCACCGACCGTGACCACAACAAAAAGAAGAAGAGTTGAGATTACTTTTTTCGAGCAGGAGCGGATCGTTCAGCGGTCAGTGACCGCGCACTGTCCTGTGTGCCGGGTGATGAGCGACATGTTGACGCCCGAGGAGGCTGGAGACTTTGCCGGTGTCGACGTGCGAAACATCTATCAGCGGCTCGCACAGGGCAAGGCACATAGCGTGAAGACGTTCAGTGGCCAGAACCGGGTCTGCAAGAATTCGCTTTGTATTAATCGTTGAGTTTCAGCGCCGGCATTAAGGTCCGGGAAAAGTAAGTTAAAGGAGAGTTATGGTGAGAAGCAACTTACAAAAATCAACTGCCGCCATCGTTTTGGTGATTGCCATGATACTTTTTGGAACGCTCCTAAACTTCGGATGGCCGAATCCGTCTGAGGCTTATACCAAGACAAAGAACACCACAACTGACTTGCCAAGCGATCTATTCGCTGATCAGTCCGTGAACAATGGAATTGATAGAGCGCTCCCAGCCAGCACAACAACCGCAGCAATTGACATCGTCAAGAGCAATACTCCAAACCACGATCGAGATTCAGGTAAAGCATGGGTGCGACTGCCCGGCGAAGTTCCCTCCGCACTGTCGGGAGCCACAAAGCTGCCGGAAAGGATGGCTGCCGATGCTCCTTTGACGCTCACCATCATCCTGAAGCACGCAGACCAAGCCGGGTTCGACCGCTATTTCAAAGACGTGTATGACCAGCGCTCGCCCTCGTTCCGCCACTTTCTCAGCCAGCGCGAGATCACCGCGCGCTTTGGGCCCACGCAGAAGGCATATGGCGCCGTTCTAGATTATTTACGACGAAATGGGTTCACGCTTGTGCAAGGATCTGAGAATCGACTGACGCTGACCGTGCGTGGCACGCGCGCCCGAGCCGAGCGCGCCTTCAAAGTCAATATCCAGAATTTCGAGCGGGGTGGGCAGCGCTTTTTCTCGAACGACCAGGATCCCGCCTTACCGCAATCCCTAGCGAGCAACGTTCTGGCGGTGACGGGACTTTCAAACCTCGCCGTGCCCCGGCCATCTCATCTCTTGGCTGCAAATCTAGGATCTATAGCAAATTTAACGCTGCAGATTCAGGCATTGCTCAACGAGCGAGCCGTGGCGTTGGCTAATCTGTTTGATCCAGGTCACCTGGCGTTTTTTAAGGAATTTGACGCCCGCATCGCTGTCATAATGGAAAAATGGTTGAACATATCCTTTTCCAGGATATTGTTTCCGCCGGTCTACGATCCTTCTGTAGCCAGTAAGGATCCGCAGATTGGGCCATCTGCTAATACCGACATGCACGGCTCAGCGAATGGTGCTGGTCAGAAAATAGGAGTGGTCGCATTCAGCAGCTTCAGCCCAAACGATGTTGCCAATTGGTTAGCCTTGGCAGGCCTATCTTCCACACTTCTCGCCAACGTGAGCCAGGTGCACATCAATGGTGGGGCGCCGCGTATTCCCGATGAGGAGGGCGATGTGCTCGTTGGGATCGAGACAATCCTCGGTCTCGCGCCAGGAGCCCAGGTCGCTGTTTATGACGCGCCGTTCGCGGGTCCAGGTACGAGCTTCCAGACGCTCTTCAACGCGATGGTCAACGACCATGTCACGATTATCAGCAACAGCTTTAACTACTGCGAGGACCAGACGACACTCGCCGACGTGCAGAGCATAGATGCGATCCTTAAGAGCGCCGCAGCGTCCGGCATCAGCGTATTCAACGCGACCGGCGATACCGGCAGCGTGTGTCGGGATGGCAGCGCGAACACTATTACTGTTCCGGCCGACTCGCCCAACGCTACAGCGGTCGGTGGAACATCGATGACAGTCGTGCCGGGATTGGTATATGGGGGTGAAACCTGGTGGGACGGTTTAAGCCAGGTTCCGCCAACCGGTCAGGGTGGATACGGCGTGAGCCGGTTCTTTGGCAGACCCGATTACCAGAATGGATTTATTGTTGGCCCAATGCGATCCGTACCGGACGTCGTCACCATAGCAGACCCGCACACGGGAGCCAGAGTGTGTCAAGCAGATTTAGGAAGGTGCCCGACCCCTGATGCGCACGGCGGAACAAGCCTGGCGACTCCGATTTGGGCTGCCATGACTGCTCTGCTGAATGAAAAACTGCAGCAACCACTCGGATTGGTTAACGCACGCTTCTATTCGCTCGCCGGCACTAACGCGTTCCACTCAGCCGCGAGCATGGGGACCGACCTCGCCCACGTCGGCGTAGGCTCGCCCAATGTGGATCTCCTCTACTTAGCTTTGACGGGCCAGGCCCCTGGTTCTATAGATCCGTCGATCTCCTCGGTCAAGGCCTCCCTCCTTTACATAAACTTGCTTTCGTCAATTCCCGCCGACGGCAAATCGGCGGCGGCGGTCGTGGTGCGGCTGCGCGATGCAAACAGCAACATTGTTCCGGGAAAGACCGTGACTCTCTCCCCCAGCACGGGAAGTCACGCCGTGATAACTCCGGCCAGCGGCGTCTCCTCCGTGGCCGGCGGCGACATCGTGTTCACGATTACAGATGCAACTCCCGAAACCGTTACCTTCACGGCCACTGCCGGCGGTGTAAGACTGAACCAGACGGCGACTATTAGTTTCGGCAGCCCTCCGGCAACAGCCGGCGGCATCAGCGCCAATCCGACCACGGTCAACGCGAATGGCAGCGATACGACAACTATTACCGTGACCTTGCAGGAAGAGAATGGCAAACCGTCGCCGGGCAAAGTGGTCAACCTCTCGCAGGGCAACGGCAGTTCCATCATCTCAGGGACCACGGCGACCACGGACGCGACGGGGAAGGTCCAGTTCACGGCGGTGGACAATGTCGCCGAGACCGTAACGTACACGGCGCTTGACGTGAGCGACGGCAACCTGCCGGTACCGGGCAGCGCCACAGTGAGTTTTGTTAATGCATCAGGGTTCTGCTCTAGCTTCGGACATTACGGGATAGGAACCGCTGCGCCTGGATATGCCGTCACCACCTTCGCGAGCAATTTCCCGGTTGATTGCTTTTTAAACATCGGCCCCATCGGTCTTGTTTTTAATGCGAGCGGCAATCTCCTGGTCGGTGACCGCAATAACCAAAGCATCTACCTTTTCGGGCCGCAGGGCGGTACCGCCGGCCCGGCGACGCTGTTAGGCACAGTTCAAGACCCGGGGGGCGTGACCCTCTTGGGGCTGACTTTCACGAAAGATGGGCGACTCTATGGAGCATCACAGAATCCCGCCAAAATAGTCGAAGTGAACCCGGCCACGGGTACCGAGATTCGCATCGTCGTATTTCCCGCCCCTAGTGGTGCACTAGCCGTGGAAGTGGACCCGTTGAGTGGAGATCTTTTCTTCTCGACCGGTGACGGAATCTTCCGGGTCACGAACTTCGCCAACGGGCCTGGTACGGTCACCCCTTATTGCTCGAGAGCGGCCGACGGGATTAAATTCGCTCCTGACGGCACGCTTTATGCCGCCGCTGGCGACGCGATCATACGCGTGAGTGGCACCAACGCACCGACGCCGGGAACCGTGACGACCCTCGCTTTCCTGCCCGGTCACCCGGATGGCATAGAGCTTGAGCCAAACGCCGCCAATGCGTCGAAGCCCTTTCTCTACGTCAACCGCAACGACGGCACCATTACCCGCATCGACA